>JAABQY010000008.1 GCA_011391225.1 Desulfobulbaceae bacterium
AAATGGCTCTGACCACCGCTGATATTGGTGGCGATAATCCGTCCCTGGCGGTTGGCAAGCGAGCCGAGGGCCATGAGCATATTCTCACCGCTGAGCAGATTGCGAACCTCAACACAATCGCCGCCGGCATAGATATCCGGGTCGCTGGTGCGCATCCGCTGGTCAACGCTGATGCCCCCCGAAGTCCCCAGGGCGAGACCCGCCTCCCTGGCTAGAGCGGTGTTCGGTCTGACGCCTGCGGCCAGCACAACGATGTCTACCTCTAGCGACTTTCTTGAAGTTTTCACCTCCAGCCGCCCGGTTTCAATATTCCCAGATACTTCCAAAACCTTCGCCTCAAGAAGGAGTTCAACGCCGTGCCGTTGGAGTTCTCCGGCCGCAACCCTGGCTAGACATTTGCCGAGCAAAGTGGGGAGAACCTGATCCTCCATTTCGACTAAAGTGGTCTTTATCCCCCAGAGATCGGTCAGTGCCTCAGTAATTTCAAGACCAATGGCGCCCGCCCCGATGACCACAGCCTTGCCGACCTTGCCTGTCGCCATGAGGGTTTTCAATGTTTTGGCATCGTGCAGATCGGATAAGGTGAAAACACCGGGCAAATCAGCACCGGGAAACGGTGGGCGAACAGCCCTGGCACCAGTGGCCAGGACTAATTTATCGTACACAAGTATCTCCTCTTTCCCGGTCTCAAGGTGGCACACCCTTACCTGTTTTTCCCGACGCTTAATCTCTCTTGCCTCGACCCTGGTAAGCACTCTTATGCCTTTGCAGTTCTCAAAAAAGGCCGCATCGCGCATGGTGTGCGAGCTTGTCTTGCAAAGATCCTCTATATCGTTGATATCACCACCGACATAATAGGGGATTCCACATCCGCCGTAGGAAATAATATCGTCACGGTCGATGAGGGTAATTTCAACCTGAGGATCAAGACGCCTGAGCCTGCAGGCCACCTTCGGGCCAAGTGCCACCGCACCGATAATCACCACTTTTTTCGCCATAACCTTTCCTCTTCCACTCCTCTTGTTAAATCAACAAATATTTTGAACCAAAAACTTAGGTTATTGTAGTTGTTTTGACAAAACAGACAATACTACAATGTGTGTATTTGCACATATTTTTGGCGATTTCCGACGTAACAAACATCCAGGAAAACTCCATCATCGAGGAGATTGCGAAACTTGCCAAGGCGTCGCCGAAGCTCTGGTCGTCGTCGACAGTGGCACACTCCACGACTATTTGGCACAAGGCTTCCAGGACAATGGCCTGCCGGTGTTCCGATCCGCCGATATCGCCGTAGGCGTGCTCGGCAAATACATTCGCAATCGGTTGAAATATCGAACCGGCCAAAAGCCTTCTTCGTTCAAAGAAATTGCAGGAGATTAACCACCTCAGACAACTCTTGTTCTAGAAGCGATAAACCTGCCGACCTGCTCAATACCAAACACCCACCATACACCTGCTGGTCTCGACGGCGCACTCCCCTGCCTGACAACTCCGTCACACCAAGACCATTTCACCAGAGGTTAATTAATACAGTATGCACAATTGGCACCTGCAAAACCATAAGCTCATTTCCCTTTCCTCTCCTCCAGCTTCTCAACGTGATTTTCAATAAGCCCGCTACTCCCTGGTATTTATAATTTTTTCATTTCCCCTTTCGTTAAAACCGATTGATAATCGAAGATGTTTATGGTACGAAATTCATGTTGTTGCGTCACTTGAATCAACCCCAATGTCGGTTGAGGCAGAGAGTTTTTTGAAACCTACTGAGGTTTTTTGCATCAGGCCGACTTGCTCAACTTTCCTTGTTCACTATGTTGAACGGCCATATCTTGTTCATTGGTGGCAGTAATGATTATGACACTGCTGCATAACATTCTGGTGACGTTGTAACCCTTTAACTGGCTCGCACAGAGCCTCAATTTAACAAAGGAGTGTACCATGGCTTTAGATCCAACCAAACATGCGGACTGGGAAATTGCACAAGATGCGGAAAAAACAATGCTGACCATCTACGAGATCGGCGAAAAGCTTGGATTGACCAAGGAAGAGCTGCTTCCCCAGGGTCACTACATTGCCAAGATCGATTTCCAAATGGTTCTCAAGCGCCTGAAAGACAAACCAAACGGAAAATACATCGACGTCACGGCAATCACTCCGACACCGCTCGGCGAGGGTAAATCCACTTCTTCCATGGGTCTCGTTCAGGGTCTCGGCAAAATCGGCAAAAGCGTCTGTGCCGCCATTCGTCAGCCTTCCGGCGGTCCGACCATGAACATCAAAGGCTCGGCGGCCGGTGGTGGTCTTGCCCAGTGTATTCCTCTTACACCTTTTTCTCTCGGTTTCACCGGCGACATCAACGCCATCATGAACGCCCACAACTTGGCCATGGTTGCCCTGACATCCCGCATGCAGCATGAGAGAAACTACAATGACGAGCAGCTGGATAGACTTTCCGGCATGAAACGGCTTGACATCGACCCGACCAATGTGGCTATGGGCTGGATCATGGATTTCTGCTGCCAGGCCCTCCGTAACATCATCATCGGTATTGACGGGGTCAATGGTAAGACCGACGGTTTTATGATGAAATCGAAGTTCGGTATCGCTGTTTCCTCCGAGGTTATGGCAATTTTAGCCATGGCTACCGACCTGAAAGACATGCGCGAAAGAATGGGCAGAATCGTTGTTGCCTACTCAAAAACCGGCAAAGCCATCACCACCGAAGACCTGCAGGTCGCCGGTGCCATGACCGCCTGGATGGTTGATGCCCTCAACCCATCCCTCATGCAGACCCTCGAAGGCCAGCCGGTTATCGTTCATGCCGGACCCTTTGCCAATATCGCCATCGGCCAGAGCTCGATCATCGCCGACCGCATTGGTCTTAAGCTCGCCGATTACCATGTCACCGAGTCAGGCTTCGGCGCCGATATCGGTTTCGAGAAATTCTGGAATCTGAAGTGCCGTTACTCCGGCCTCATCCCCAACTGCGTGGTTGTTGTCGCCACCATCAGGGCACTGAAATGCCACGGCGGCGCACCCGTTCCTGTCCCCGGCAAGGCAATGCCGGTCGAGTACAAGACCGAAAACGTCGACTGGGTAGCCAAAGGCTGCGGTAACCTCATCCATCATATCAGAAACGTCCGTAAGGCAGGAATTCCTTCGGTTGTTTGTATTAACGCCTTCTACACTGACACCGATGCGGAAATCGCCAAGGTTCGTGAGCTGTGCGAAGCAGAGGGCTCCCGCGTGGCACTGTCCCGGCATTGGGAAAAAGGTGGCGATGGCGCCATCGAATTCGCCAAGACAGTCGTTGAGGCCTGTGAAGAAAAATCCAACTTCAAATTGCTTTATGACCTTTCCATGCCGATCAAAGATCGAATTGATCTCATCGCCAAGGAAGTCTACGGTGCCGACGGCGTCGATTACTCAGCCGAAGCCAACAAAGCCATTGCCAGAATTCAAGCCGATCCGGTACTCGCCAACATGGGTATGTGTATGGTGAAAACCCACCTGTCGTTGTCCGACAATCCGGCCCTGAAAGGTGTGCCTAAGGGCTGGCGCCTCACCATCCGTGAAGTACTCACCTATGGCGGTGCCGGCTTTATCGTTCCGGTTGCCGGAGCCATCAGCCTTATGCCTGGAACAAGCTCCAACCCGGCGTTTAAACGTGTTGACGTCAACCTGGAAACCGGCAAGGTCGAGGGTGTATTCTAAACACTGATAATGAACAGCAAGGGGCGGAAGGCCAAGTCATCCGCCCCTTTTTCCTTGCATGAATTGACCTACAACAAAAAGGAGCATGAACCCTATGACTGCTGAAATTATTAGTGGTACCAAGATAGGAAAAGAAATTCTTGCTGAACTCAAGCTTGAAGTCGAAGCGATGAAAGCCAAAACCGGCAAGGTCCCCGGCCTGGTTACCATCCTCGTCGGCAGTAGCCCTGCATCGATCAGCTATGTCACCCTGAAGGTAAAAACCGCCATCGGCCTCGGATTCCATGAAATCCAGGACGATCAGCCGGTAACCATCTCCGAGGCCGATTTGTTGGCCTTGATCGACAAATACAACAAAGATCCCGAAATCCATGGTATTTTAGTACAGCTGCCCTTACCGAAGCACATTGATGACAAAAAGGTTCTCAATGCCATCGATCCCGACAAGGATGTCGACGCCTTCCATCCCGTAAACATCGGACGCCTCATGATCGGTGGCGATGAAGTTCGTTTCCTGCCGTGCACCCCGGCCGGTATTCAGGAACTGATCGTTCGTTCCGGCACCGAAACCTCAGGTGCTGAGGTGGTTGTTGTCGGCCGCTCGAATATCGTCGGCAAACCAATTGCCATCATGATGGCCCAAAAAGGCAAAGGTGCCAACAGCACCGTCACTATTGTCCATACCCGTACCAAAGATCTCGCCTCCCACTGCAAACGGGCGGACATCCTCATCGTCGCTGCCGGTGTTCCGGATCTGGTAAAACCTGAATGGATCAAGCCCGGTTCAACAGTAATCGATGTCGGCGTCAACCGTGTCGGTATGAACAAAGAAACCGGCAAGGCTATCCTCAAAGGCGATGTCGATTTTGAAAAGGCCAAAGAAATCGCCGGGAAAATTACCCCGGTACCAGGTGGTGTCGGCCCGATGACCATCACCATGCTGATGAAAAATACCCTCGCCTCAGCCAAGAAAAGCCTCGGACTGTAAGATCTTGACCTGACCAAGGCCGCACGAAAGCAAAAAGGCGGAAAAATCGAAACCTCGATTCTTCCGCCTTTTGCTTTGGTTCAGCAAAAACAAGACGTTAAGCCCGCTGATGCGCGGGCCGAAACTTAATGATGGTGATGGTGACCGCCATGATGATCGTGATGGTGGTGGTTCTCATGCTGTTTTGCTCCGCCGGCCTCTTTGAGGGCTTTTTCGAGCTCATCATTCACCGACCCCATGAGCTCAACAGTCCTCTGGATATGATCGGCAAGTGACGCTCGCCCTTCAGCGCTCATGGTCCCACGCCATTTTTCGAACTCATTCATATGCCCTTTGTTATGTTCAATCCAGTGTTGCAACATAACTCGTAACTTTTCGACGTTGTCCATTCTTTCTCCAATTCTACCAAGCTACTGCATCTGATACAGATACACCTTACCGGCAGCAAAATCGATGCGACGAATCGCCACCCCCGGCCACGAACTTGTCCCCTCAAACAAGGTTGTTATCTGCAACCTGTCGCTCAATATTTCAAGATTCGTAACATTTTCGAGCAGCAATTCCTGATCACCGTTTTTTTCCATTAATGCACTTGTCTGGCACATGCGAAGCCTCTTATCCGATCAGTCTACAACCGGCCTTGGATACAATCCGGACCTTTCAACTATCTCAGGCACCTTTTCTTCCCATTCAATCGCCATGATATGGAAACCGCTCACCCCTTTGCACTCTTTCAGCCTCTGGATGGATTCCACTGCGAAGTTTATTCCTTCATCTGCCTGTTTGTCCTTCGGCACTCCGGACAATCTTTTGATCAATTCCTCGGGAACATCCATCCCGGGCACGGCGCGAGCCATGTATTTCGCCATACCCACCGATCGCATCGGAGTAATACCGGCCATAATGAACACCTTTTCATGCAGACCTCTTTCCACCACACCCTTCATCCACAACTCAAATTTTTCAAGATTATAAACACACTGGGTCTGGATAAATTCAGCGCCAGCGGCGATTTTTTTGGCGAGGCGCGGTACCCTGATTTTGAAGGGATCGGCAAAAGGGTTGGCGGCGGCACCGACAAAAAGGTTGGGGGGCAACTTGATTTCATCGCCACTGAGAAATTTTCCTTCGTCGCGCATATGTCGAACGGTCTGTACAAGCTGCATGGAATCAAGATCAAACACATTCTGGGCCTTAGGGTGATCACCAAAGCTCTGGTGATCACCGGACAAGCACAGCACATTATTTATACCAAAGGATGCAGCTCCTAGTATATCGGCCTGCAGAGCGATCCGATTTCTGTCTCGCACCACCATCTGCAAAACAGGCTCCAAGCCCTCCAACTTTAGATGAATACAGGCCGCCAGACTGCACAGCCTGGTAACCGAGGTTTGATTGTCAGTAATATTGATGGCATCAACATGATTTTTAATCAGGTGGCCCTTGGTGATAATATGGGCGGGATCACTTGAACGAGGCGGACCGCACTCGCTGGTAACCGCCATAGCGCCACTCTTAAAAACTTTCTCAAGTTTACTTTTGGTTTTAATTTCCACGATTAAAAGCCCTCCAATTTAAATGATCGAGGCCCACCTGCACGATCTTTCGACCAATCTTTCACAGGGGCTAATTTCTCATAATCATCCATTTTACCAAGAGCTTCGAGTCGATCGATAACCAGCTGCCAAGCACAATCAAGTTCCTTAGAAATCTCACATTTACCCTTCGTTGAGCCGCCGCATGGGCCGTTAAGGAGCCGTTTACAGCAACGACTGACCGGACATACCCCACCGGTTGCGCCGAGGACGCAGTCGCCACATGCCTGGCACTTTTCGGTAAAGTGCCAGTCGCTCTTGACATCCCCTAAAAAGGTGGTGTTCAGTGCCGGATAAACCGGGGTGTTCATATACTTTTCAGCAAAAAACTGGACCCCTATACCGCAGGCCATGCTGAGAACTGCCTCCGACTCGCCAAGAAGATCCTTGGCCGACTCAAAGAACGGATGTTCACACTGTCTTTCAATGCCGCCGTCCTTGATTTCAATAGTTACACCTTCCTGTGTTGCCCGCATGCGCAGCAAAGAGGCAAGAATTTCCGCCTCTTTGTTGCCGCCCTGATGACAAACGGCGACACAGGTATTGCAGCCGAATACGGTCAGCTGTTTATGGCCTTTGACCATCTCCCATATTTCGTCAAACGGTTTTTGCTGTCCTACTATCATAGCCTCTCCACTCCTTCGTCAGTAAAACGGTAGTTCCGCCACATAAAATCAGGCGGCCTGTTTTTCATTCTCCGTGGACACTTTTTTCTTTTGAAGAGCAACCCATATGGGCGATGGCCCCAATGCACTGACCCTTTGCGTAAATTCGGTGCATATCTCGGCCCACCTTGGTCCCTGCGCAGCCGAGAGGTTGAAGAACTCGAGCCGAGCAGGATCAATACCAAGCATATACAATAAGCTTTTGACTTTCTTTACTCTTTTGGCAGCATTCAAATTTCCTTCCAGGAAATGGCATTGTCCCTCAAGTCAGCCGGCGGCAAATACGCCGTCTACACCCCGTTCAAAAGCACGCAAAATGTAAACGTGATCGAGTTTACCCGTACAGGGCAGGCGTACAACTTTAACGTTCGATGGATACGACAATCTCATCACCCCCGCCAGATCAGCGGCTGCAAAAGCACAGTAATGACAGGCAAAAGCGATGATGTTGGCCTTCCAGTCGGCAGGAACATTCTGTGGTTTTTCCGGACTTTTCGGTTCTTCAGTTTTTTCTGCGTCAATCGCCATTATTCTTTCCTTCTTGTTGACTTGACCTACTGAATAATTGTATTCCCCAAACTCCGATCTCTTTCTACAAACATAGAGGGCTTAGTGCAATTCGGTGACCGAATCGATCATTGCCAGCAGTTGATCGTCACGGAAATAATTCACTTGATAGGCCTTGGCAGGGCACACCCCGGCGCAGATGCCGCAGCCTGTGCACTTCACCTCATTATGGCTGACGCGGCCGTCCGTATCAATAAACGGTGCTCCAAACGGACACTTCTTCACGCATGCCAGGCAAGACATGCATATATCACGATTATGCTTGGATATAACCCCGGAAACGGTGAGACTGTCTTGCGACAGCAAGGCCCCGGTGCGACCGGCAGCGGCCAAGGCTTGGCTGACAGTTTCATCAAGATTCTTGGGAGCATGCGCAAGACCCGCCAGGAAGAAACCCTCGCTTGGGAAATCAACGGGGCGCAGCTTGACATGGGCCTCCATAAGAAACCCGTCGATATTACAGGTGAGTTTGAATTTCTTAGCAAATTCATCACCATCAGGTTGCGGTCTGAGCCCGGTAGAGAGAATTACATGGTCGGCATCAATGGCCATTTCATGGCCGAGCACTTTGCTCATAAGAGTCACCCTGACCTTGTCGCCCATCGGCTCAACCTTCGGCTTTTCTTCAGGGGTGTAAAGGAAGAAAAGAACACCAAGCTCGCGCGCCTTGCTGTAATACTCCTCCTTCAGGCCATACGCCCGCATATCTCGGTAAATGACCACGACCTGTGCATCAGGGGCTTTTTCCTTAATGGCAATACTGTTTTTCAAGGCATCCTGGCAACAGGTACGGGAACAGTAGTTGTTCGGTTCTTCACGCGACCCGACACACTGGATCATAACGTAGGTCTTTTGTTTGTCTGGACCCTTTTCAGCCAGCAAGGTTTCGAGTTCCCGTTGGGTGATAATTTTCTCCGAATCCTTGTAGCCATATTCATCAGGGCTGTATTCCACACCACCCGCGGCAATGAGAACAGCGCCGTGGTTAATGGTTTCTTTGTTTGAAAGTGTGGTTACAAAATTGCCGACAAAGCCATCCGTTTTCTCGACAGTCGTCGACAAATGCAGGCTTATCGCCGGATTGCT
Source organism: Desulfobulbaceae bacterium (assembly GCA_011391225.1). Classification (GTDB taxonomy): domain Bacteria; phylum Desulfobacterota; class Desulfobulbia; order Desulfobulbales; family Desulfocapsaceae; genus Desulforhopalus_A. Next base: position 8,619 of record JAABQY010000008.1, read on the forward strand.
CTGTACTTTTTTAATAGTGTCGGCGAGGAAGGCTTGAACGTCGTCTCCTTCAAGATTGGAGCGAACCTTGGTCAGCAAACCGCCAAGGGCGGCGGCTCTCTCAACCAAATGCACCCCGTACCCTTGATCGACGAGAGAAAGGGCTGCAGTCATACCGGCTATCCCCCCACCGATGATCAAGGTATCATGGGTAACCCCGACGGAAGCAGACGTTACCGGCAGCAGCCGCTTGGTTTTGGCGACCATCATATTGACGATTTCAATTGCCTTTCTGGTGGCATTTTCGTTGTCGTGCATATGACACCAGGAACACTGCTCACGGATATCCGCCAACTCAAAGAGAAACTTATTGAGACCGACCTCACGAATGGTATCCTGAAAAAGCGGCGAGTGGGTTCGCGGTGTGCAGGAGGCAACAACAACCCGGTTCAACCCCTTTTCTTTAATCAGATCGCGAATCTTTTGTTGACCATCCGGAGCACAGGCGTAAATAATCGTCTCCGAATGGACAACACCCGGCTCTTTCGATGCCGCGTCAGCAACCCTTTTGACATCCACTGTGCCGGCGATGTTCGTGCCGCAATGGCAGACAATAACGCCAACCCGCGATTCTTCTCCTGTAATATCCCGCTCATCCGGCAAGATCACCTTGGTCACTTCGGTTCCCCGCCGATCGCCAAGCAGAGCCATGGCCCCGGCCGCGGCGCCACTGCCCTGAATAACAGTTTCCGGTATATCCTTTGGCCCCTGGTAGGTCCCTGCAACAAAGACACCGGGCCTGGAGGTTTCAACCGGCCGCAGCTTAGAGGTACTGGCAAATCCATAGGTGTCCGTATCAATGGCAAAAATCTTGGAGAAATCGGCGGCGTCACTGCGCGGCTCAAAGCCAATGGAAAGAATCACCATGTCAAACTCTTCGTGGACGCTCTTACCGTCTTCGCCCACCGAGTGAATAAGAAGATTGCCGGTTTTCGGGTCTTCAAGAATCTCAGAGATCATTGCTCGTTTATAGATTACCCCGGCATCTCTTTTAGCCTTGTCTATATACTTGTCAAAATCTTTGCCAAAGGCGCGCAGCTCCATGTAATAAACGGTGGATTGGACTTCCCTGTCGTGCTCTTTGGCAATGATCGACTGCTTGGCGGCATACATGCAGCAGACCGAAGAACACCAGGGATTGGCGTTATGGGCATTGCGTGATCCCACACACTGTACCCATGCCAGCCTTTTGGGATGCCCACCGTCCGAAGGTCGGGTTACCGTGCCGCTGAAAGGACCGGAGGCTGACAATATTCGTTCGAACTGGAGAGAGGTGACAATATTTTTATATTTGCCGTAGCCAAGTTCCTGACGTATTTCCGGCTGATAGGTTTTTAGCCCCGGGGTGAGGACGATCGAACCAACCTTTACCTCAACCAGTTTGTCGCGATCCTCAAAATTAATTGCCTTGGCCTCGCAGGCCTTTTCACATTTTCGGCAAACATTTTTCGTGAGATACAAACAGTGCGCCGAATCTATTGCCCGGGTATTCGGCACCGCCTGGGGAAACAAGGCGTAGATGGCCTTTCTCTTATCCAACCCTTGATTGAAGTAGTTGTCGACCTTGCTGGGACATTCAGGCTCACAGGCGCCACATCCGGTACATCGTTCGGGATCGACATAGCGAGCCTTTTGCTCGATGGTCACGGTAAAGTTTCCTTCCTCGCCGGAAACCTTTAACACCCTGGCCATGGTATGCATCTTGATATTGGGATGGCGGCTGGATTCTACCATGCGTGGAGATATCATACACATGGCACAGTCTCCGGTTGGAAAGGTCTTGTCGAGCCTTGACATCGTCCCACCGATTGACGGTTCATCACTGATCATGTGAACCATCAGACCACTATTGGCAAGATCCAGGGATGCCTGCATCCCTCCAATGCCCGAGCCAACCACTAATACTGAACCTATCCTGTCCTTGTTGTCCTGCTGTGGGGTAATCCTAGTCACTGCAAAAACCTCCATGGGGATGGCCTTGAGGGGAAACCGCCAATCATTCAGCTGTCACCAGCCCTTCGAGCGGGCAAACATCAAAGCAATAAGATGAGACAATGCATCGGTAAAGGATTCGATTGCGTGGCATTATAATAAATATATACTGTTATCATAGCTTTTTTTTGTGACAGATGCGCTTTTACTGGTATCAAATTTCCCGCCCTCATTTTCAAATCCGGGTTCAAGGCTCACCTGCTTAAAAGCCATGGTGGGTCGCCAGCTTCTCAAACATCTGAACAAGGCCGGTACCGAGAGAAAATGCCGAATCGGCACCGATATTGTCGCCGGCACTTGTATCAAAAAAGATATTCAGACTCGATGCCAGGCCTTCATCAGCTTTCCAATAACAGATCATCATCGGCACCAGTGGAAAAGGTCGGAGGACAACGGAGACATCAGCCTCGAACTGTTTGTCTACGACTTTACCGTCAAACATATGCAGAACATCGTCAAAAAAATCGGGATATTTGTCGGCAAGGTCCCGCAGCACATCTTCTCCTCTCTTTTTAAAAAGGGCGTGTTTCTCTCTGCCTCCAGGTAACTCTCTGTAGGAGATCCACTGTCCGGCAACCTGAACTCCTTTGCAATGCAGCACATACTGCAGGAGCGGTATCACCACCCAGGGAATAAGATGGAGATCCGTTAAGAAACGACCGTTTTTCCTAACACCAAAATGCTTCCCAAGTATTTTCACCTGCAAAACATCACTCCAGAACTTCCCCCCAATACGGACTGCGGATGAAGAAAAATCCAACTGCGTCACTTGCTGTTTCAACTCGGCAATGTAAACATCCAAGTCATTTTCCTTCTCCGATTGCCCGGCATCTGGCGTTACAAATTGTGCCAATGTGGCGCTGCATATTCTTGGACACGCATTAATCCGTCGAGTTCCACAAAAAACAGCGCCGGCAAAAGCCAGGCAGGTTTTTTCACCACACTCGCGGCAGTTACTTTTTTCAAGAATCTTAAATATTTCCATAGCATTTTTTGCAACCGTCACCGCGCCACCCCCCATTTCTCATCTAGACGAATTGTGATTTTCTCAACACGTTCAGCGGCTAATAAATGAGACTCAACAGCTGAAGCTCCCTATCTTTACCTTTTCCTCAACCAACACTTGACGAAAACTTATCAACTATAGTATCACTGCAACGTTATGTCATAATTTATTATTGAACGAATTGGCCGCTCTATCATTGTCTTTCGCTCCCTATATGTCGCTATCACATCAACTTACAGGTTGCCATGAACCCAAAGGAACTTATCTGCAAAGCCGCTCTGGTCCTCATTATATTCTCCCCTTTCAATCCGACTGGCGCATTTTCACAAGCCAACCAGGGCGCTGAAATCTTGGAGATTCCGCCCCCCCCACCGACAACCTCCGATTCTGCTGTGGAGGAAGGCTGGTGGACCAGTCAACCCAAAGAAAATAAGCTGCTGTATACCAACCTGACTGCAGCCGCCCTCATCGGCATTTGGGGACTCATAGAATGGGATTACGGCTCAGAAGGTTGGAACGAAGCCGATGAAGGATGGTTTGAACAGGACTCCAAGTATGGTGGTGCCGATAAAGTGGGCCATTTCTGGTCGACCTATGCCTTCTCCGACGCCCTGACTGGTCTCTATAAAAGCTGGGGTTACTCTTCTGACAAAGCCAACACGTATGCAGCACTTTCGGCATGGACGGTTCAGGCTTTCATGGAAATTGGCGATGCAACCAGTAAATCGCAGGGCTTTTCCTACGAAGACCTGGTCGCCAATACCGTTGGCGCCTTGACCAGCGTCCTCATGGAGAGATTTCCTGAGCTTGATAGAAAAATCGATTTCAGAGTGGAATATGTATTTAACGAAGAGGTCAACGGCATCTTTGATGACTATTCCAACCATTATTACTCCATGGTTCTCAAACTTGACGGTTTTGACTTCATCGAAAACGACTTGATGAAATACATTGAGCTGGTTGGTGGTTACTATTCTCGGGGATACGGTGAAGCAAAAGAAGAAGATACCAGGGCATTTTATGGCGGTATCACCTTCAACTTCTCGCGTCTGCTCATGCAAAACGGCTGGAAAAAGACCGGTAAAGTCCTTGAATATATTCAAATTCCCTACACGGTACCGAAAGTCTCCCACGAACTTGATTAAGAGGAAAAGCTCTTCATTTTTTAGTTCGTTAAGTATAGGCTCAACAGAGATAAAATAAGACCACAGAAACTGCATCTCAACCCGAAAAAATGTCATTCAACCACAGAAGGAGAAAACAATGAAAGCAACTATTTCCAAGCAGTGCATGGGTGATAGGAATTGTAACAAACTCTGTCCAGAGGTGTTTGAGTACAATGAAGACCAGCTTCTTTCCATCGTTAAATTTGATGTAATCCCAAAACATCTTGAAGGGATAGTACAAAAGGCTGCGGCTGAATGCGGTGCCAATGCCATTACTGTTGAAGAATAAAGGGAGACACGCTATGGCCGGTTTTCGCACCAGTAAAACCGCACACAACCTTCTTCTCTCCTATTCCGCAGAAGCCCAGGCCCGAACCCGCTACAACTTCTTTGCGGAACAGGCCAGAGTAGAAGATCTGATCGGGATTGCCAGAATCTTTGACGAAACCGCTGAGCAGGAATATGAACATGGCTTGCGGTTCTTCAAATTTTTCAACGGCGGTGAGATGGAAATTAACGGGACCTTCCCGGCCGGAGTCATCAAGAATACAGAGGCCAATCTCCTCGCCTCGGCAGAACTGGAACTTTTTGTCCACGACAAGATGTACAAGGTTTTTGCAGGGATTGCAGAAGAAGAGGGCTTTCCAAGAGCAGCAGAAACATTTATTGCAATCAATATCGCGGAGGCACATCACGAGTTGATGTTTCGTGCTCTGGCTGACAACCTCGCATCCGGCCGAGCCTTCAAACGAGAGGAGAACGTGGTTTGGAAATGCCTCAACTGCGGCTTCCTGCACGAGGGCACCTCACCACCTGACAAGTGCCCGGCCTGTGTCAAACCACCAGGGTATTTTGAGATCCTGGTGAAGCATTGGTAAATAAAAAAGCCATCGCTTAACAGCGATGGCTTTTTTATTGCGTAGTGACATAACACCACCACAAACAACCTCCTTCAAAAAAGTGCGAGCACTTTTTCGATCGCTTTCTGCAGTTCCTTGCTGTGGATCTTGCCGGCAAAATGGACCGGACTCTTGCCGTAAATCGGATCCCAGCCGGCCGGATCTGCCGAACAGTAAAACTGGGTGTCAAGACCGATCTTGCGCACCGCATCCTCGACCGGGTGGCCGATCAACCTTTTTGCCGCCTCCCACGTCGCCCCGCAGGGTGCCCCGCGAACGACGTTTACATCGGTAATCTTGCCATCCTTAATTTCGACAGTAAATTCCGGGGCACCGAAATGCTCACCATAGTTGCCAAGGCCGACCTGCCTTGGAAGGCCACATCAGGTGGGAGGGGTGAATAAACCTGTGCAGGTTATTTTTTTCCCCGAGGCAACAACCGGGATACCTTTTTTGGCACACAGGACGGCGAGATCCGTCGACAAATCATTGTGCCGTAAAAAATCCAGCACCAGTTCACAGGAAATATCCTCGGGAAGATAGGCGCTGGTGTTATCAAGAACCGGGGGCAGCAATTCATTGATATTAAAAACCTCAAGTTGAAACAGCTCGCCTCCATATTGCCTTAAGCCGGCGATTTTCTGTTCACCACTGCCGTTTTGCTGAAAAACCATGAGTCGTTGCCGGGTAGTAACCGAATCATCTTTCACGTATACATCCTTCATAAACGTTTTTATATATCCAAACGAACCCATCTGGTGCAGTACCGATAGGCCGCCTCAAGCAGCTTTTTTCTATTTTGCCTGGCAAGCGCCAGAACGTGCAACTCTCCCGCCCGATCACGGCAGAGCACCAGGCCGTCGCGCAGTTCGGCGGTCTCTGTGCCGTCGCTGATCGTTAGCGGCGAATTGATTCCGACAATTTCCAATTCTTCATCCTGAAACTGAAAATAGACCATTTGCGCAAGTGCGTGAAACTCATGTTTAGCATTCCCACTCTCTTTGCGTGAATAGGTCTTGATGTAACCAGGCTCACTTACAGCAATCTCTGGAATAACTATCACAGTCTCACACTCTTCAATCGTTACGTCCACCCCTTGAATTGCAATAGTATTCATATTGACTATCCAATACGGCTTATGTTATTTCGAGTTTGACTGCACAGACCTTTGCTTCCATGATCTTGCATACCGGGTCCATAGCATCGCTGGTCAAGAGATTTGCTGCTGCTTCCCTGTAATGAAACGGAATAAATACCACATGCGGCGGAACGATGCCACTAACTCTGGCCTTGAGACTGATAGACCCCCGTCTTGAACTGACAGTCAGTTTCTGACCGTCTGCCAGGCCCATTGCTTCAGCGTCCATTGGATTAACTTCGACGAAGGCTTCCGGAGCCACCGCGTTCAGACCTGCCGACCTTCTTGTCATTGTACCGGTATGGTAATGGAACAGTTCCCGACCGGTTGTCAGGACAAAGGGATATTCTTTATCCGGTAACTCCTTCGAAGAAACAAAGGGAACAGGCGTAAACAAGGCCTTACCTCCGGGTCGGGTAAAACTCTCTTTAAAAAGATATTCCGTTCCTTGATGGTCTTTTGTCGGACATGGCCACCGCAGGCTCTCTTTTTCTAAACGCCCATAACTGATTCCGGCTATACTTGACCAAAGAGCGGCTACCTCGGCAAAAATCTCCTCGGGTAACGGCGTAGCATTCAGATCGCCCAGTCCGTCGATCCGCTTTGCGATCTGATCGATGATAAAGAGATCGGCTTTGGCTAACCCGGGTGGGTTGACCGCCTTCCTGACCCGCTGCACCCGTCTTTCCGAACTGGTAAAGGTACCCTCCTTTTCGGCAAAAGAGACGCCGGGCAGCACCACATCGGCCAGTTGCGCCGTTTCGGTCATGAAAATGTCCTGAACAACCAGAAATTCAAGGTTGGCAAAGGCCTTGAGCGAGTGGGTGGTATTGGGATCGGAAAGAGCGGGGTTTTCACCGAAGATATACATGCCCTTCAATTGTCCTGAAAGCATGGCCCCGGTCATCTCGGTTGCCCCAAGGCCGATTCTCCCGGACAAGGTTTTACCCCAGGCTTTTTCAAATTTTTCTTTAACACCTAAGTCGTCAACCTTTTGGTAGCCGGGATAAACATTTGGCAGGCCGCCCATATCGCAGGCACCCTGGACATTATTCTGGCCACGCAGCGGATTGACTCCGGCTGCGCGCTTGCCGACGTTACCGGTGACAAGCGCCAGATTGCCGACGGCGTGAACATTATAGGTCCCCATGACATGTTGGGTGATACCCATGGCATAATAGATCCCGGCATTTTTTGCCGAACCGTAAATTCGGGCAGCCTGCCGAATATCTTGCGCCGGGACCCCGGTAATCTCCTCGCCATACTCAGGTGTGAAGGACTCGAGGGATTGAACAAAATCGGCATAACCTTCGGTTCTTGCCGCAATAAACTCCTTGTCCTCCAGCCCTTCGATAAGGATTGCGTTGGTGATCGCATTGAGCAGAACCGAATCGGTTCCCGGTCGCTGCCGTAGCCAAAGGGTGGCAAATTTCACCAGAGGTATCCGCCGTGGATCGGCGACAATCAGCTTTGCTCCCTTCTTCACCGCCTCTTTCATGCGCAGAGCAATAATGGGATGGTTTTCCGTGGTATTGGAACCAATGACGAACAGCGCTTCGTTGTCGGCAATTTCCGCAACTGAGTTGGTCATTGCTCCCGATCCGAATTTTGCGGCCAGCCCGGCCACAGTTGCGCTGTGTCAGTAGCGAGCGCAGTGATCGATATTATTGGTACCGATCACTGCACGAAAAAGTTTCTGAAACAAATAGTTCTCTTCGTTGGTACACCGCGCCGAACATAATCCGGCCAAAGCGTCAGGACCATGTTTACCCTTAATCTCGTTCATCCTCTTGGCGACATAATCAAGGGCTTCATCCCACGTCGCCGACTCAAATTTACCACCTTTTTCTTTACGAATAAGCGGGGTTTTAAGACGGTCGGCACTGCCAATAAAGTCAAATCCAAACCGACCCTTAACGCAGAGCCAGCCACGGTTGTGGTTGTCTGCGGCGGAATCAACTCTGATCACCTGATTGCCATGGCTACGTAGGGTGAGATTGCAGCCACAGCCACAGTAACCGCAGGTAGTGTCGGTAAATTTCACCCCTTCCATCCGTGGTTTACCGGACCATAGCCTTGCCGACAACGCCCCGGTCGGACAAACCGAGACACACTGGCCGCAAAATTCGCAATTAAGGTCCTGGCCAAATGGTGGAATCACCTTCGCCTCAAAGCCCCTCTCCGCGTAGCCTATTGCTCCAACGCCCTGCACCTCTTCACAAACTCGCACACAGAGCCCGCACATGACACACTTGTTTTGTTCTCTGGTGATAAAGGGGTTGGCATCAACACGGTTATGATCACGCATTGCCCCCTCAAAGCGATTTTTGCGAATACCGTAAAAATATGCCAATTCCTGCAACCTGCAATCACCGGTACCAATGCAGGTCATGCAATCGTTGGGGTGATCGGAGAGAAGCAGCTCTACCGTCGTCCTTCGCAGACGATAGAGCTTCTGGCTATTGGTTTTAACTACCATGCCGCTGGCTGCCGGGGTTGTACACGATGTGACCGGTTTGGCCATTCCGCCGATCTCCACAATACAAAGCCGACAAGCGCCGAAAGGCTTCAAACGCGGATCGTGACAAAGGGTCGGAATATCGATTTTCAACTGTTGGGCTGCCTCAAGGACGGTAGTGCCCTCAACAACTTCTACCGCTTTGTCATTTATTGTCAGATTGATCATCGTGCTACTCCTTTAATACAGCACTGAACTTACAGGCATCGAAACAGGACCCGCACTGAATGCAAAGGGAATTGTCGATCCTGTGGGGTTGCTTCTTCTCTCCGCTAATGGCATTCACCGAGCAGGCTCGCGCGCACATTCCACAACCGACGCACATATCGGCACGGATAAAAAAGGTCAACAGTTTGTTGCAAACCTTGGCCGGACACTTCTTATGCTTGATATGCGCTTCGTATTCGTGTCGAAAATAGCGGATGGTACTGATAATCGGATTGGGAGCCGACATCCCGAGGCCACACAGGCTGGAATCTCTTACATCCTCGGCAAGCATCTGGAGCAATTCGATATCCCCTTCCCTGCCTTTCCCCTCAGTTATTCGAGTGAGAATCTCCAGCAATCGCTTGGTGCCAATCCGGCAGGGAACGCACTTTCCGCAGGATTCCGCCTGGGTAAACTCAAGGAAAAATTTGGAAATATTAACCATGCAGTCGGTCTCATCAAGGACCACCATACCTCCGGAGCCCATCATCGAACCCACGGAGGCAAGCCCTTCATAGTCAACCGGCAGGTCAATGTGCTGCTGCGGAATACAGCCGCCGGATGGTCCGCCGGTCTGTACCGCCTTGAACAACCGGTCTCCCTCAATTCCCCCGCCGATCTTGTAAATGATGTCCTTCAGCGGCATGCCCATAGGGATCTCGATAAGACCGGTATTCCTGATCTTGCCGGTCAGGGCGATAACCTTCGTCCCCTTGCTTTTTTCTGAGCCTACGGAGGCATACCACTCCGGCCCCTTGTTGATAATCTGAGGGATATTGGCAAAGGTCTCGACGTTGTTGATGATCGTCGGTTTATCCCACAAACCCTTGTTGGCAGGAAATGGTGGCTTTGCCCTGGGCATTCCCCTCTCGCCCTCAATAGAGGCGATCAATGCCGTTTCTTCACCGCAGACAAAGGCCCCGGCCCCTAATTTTACTTTGATTTTCAAGTTAAAATCGGTGCCGAACAGGTTTTCTCCGAGGAAGCCTCGCGCCTCGGCATGCCTCAAAGCAAGACGTAACCTGTCGACGGCCAGCGGATATTCGGCACGAATATAAACATATCCGACCGATGCGCCGATGGCGAAAGCGCCGATGATCATCCCTTCAATAACCGCGTGTGGATTGCCTTCAACAACAGAACGGTCCATGAATGCCCCGGGGTCACCTTCGTCGGCATTGCAGATTATATACCGTTGATCGGCATTAACCGCGGCACAGAAGCTCCATTTCAAGCCGGTAGGAAAACCGCCGCCACCTCGGCCACGCAGTCCCGAATCCTTTACAGTTCGAACAACCTCTTCGGGCTTCATAGTGGTAAGGGCCTTTTCAGCAGCTTTATAACCATCAACGGCAAGATACTCGTCAATCGATTCAGGATCTATCCTGCCGAGATCAGCGAGTATCCTTTTCGTCTGATTATCATGAAAAATATGATAATCCTCACCCACCAACCATTCCTGAACGGGTCTTGCGCCAACAATATGCTCGCGAACCAGCCGTTGGACCATGTCCGGCTGGATATACTGATAGGTGGAGACATGGCTATCGACAGTAATATCAACCAATACGTCACGGGCGCAGAAGCCTCGGCACCCCACCTTATGCAGTCGGCACTTTTCCTTGACAACAGCATTCCCGATACCCGCTGCATCGAGTTCTTTGATAAATGCCCCCATCACCAGATCACCGCCGGCAGCGATGCCACCAGTACCCATGCAGACATTGATAATTATTTCACTGGCCATGTCTTACCCTTTGTATTCACAGAGATTAGTAGCGATATTTTGGTGTTCACCTTATAAACACCTTGCCGTTCGAAAGGATCGCCGCGACACTATTTCCCCTCAGCACCGCAATTGTGATTGCTTATCAATGTTGCTTTCGACAAGAACCACCGACAACATCTATAGAATATAATACCCAATATACTACAATGTGGCCATTTTTTTGATTGATGCGAGTTGTCAATCCTCTTTATTGGTATTCCAGAGACATTCCAGGGTATTTGACAATCTCGGTACTTTCTTGTAAGTATCACAACCGAATCTTATGGTCATGTGCTCCAACTGATCACCAAAGTTGCCTCGTTGCACCGCCTAACACCCATTACCCTCACCCCGATGAACAGCCCTTCAAAAGTCCAAAATTGCCGAATAACCCTAGAGAAAAAAGGGGGTTCCAACTACGCCAAGCTGAGCTATCCCATACACTGCGGAATGTTCACGGAAATCATCTCGGACAGCTTCATACTCCACTTTAACCTCAAGAGTGAGATACTCCGGGCGAGAGGCAAAGGTGCAAATTGGGGACATCCCCATGAGTGGCTGAAACGAACTCAAGGCAATGACTGGATTTACTACTCAACAGGAGGATATAACGGAGTATTCGAGGCCATCGGTGAATATTACCTGCCAAATTTCGACTATCAGACCAATAATCTCTTAGGAGGCCATCCTTTTTCCGAAAGTACGATCAGCGGGTTGACGATTTCGTGGTATCAGCTGCTCACCGAACTTGCCGAAAATCTAAACGATGCGTCGAAACCCGTTCGCCGCTTTCTCGATAGAGCATTGACCAACACCCCTGCGTGTCTGGCAGAAAAGGCAAAAAGACTGCAGGAAATCATCGGCGGACGAACTTCCGTCCTTCCACCGGACGCCCGACATGTCGACTACAATCTTATTCCCCTGACCATTGCAGAAGGATGTCTACATAAATGCAGGTTCTGTAAGGTAAAAAACGCCAGTTCCTTCAGCAGCAAAACCACTATTGAAATTGGCGATCAAATCGGCCGCCTGAAAAATCTGTACAGTGAAGATCTCCCCAATTACAATGCCCTTTTTTTGGGAGAACACGACGCGTTGCAGGCAGGTGGTAAGCTTATCTGCTTCAGTATCGAGGAGGCATACCGTCAGTTCGGCTTTGCCGATTCCCATATTGCTGAGCACAAGTCTTTTTTCTTCGGCTCGGCGACCTCTCTGGTCAACTCCCCGGAGCAGCTCTTTGTGAACCTGGAAAAGCTGCCGGGGATGTACTATATCAATATAGGACTCGAATCGGCAGACCAGGATAGTCTCGACAAACTCGGCAAGCCGATCTCGGTCAGCTTAGTTCAAGAGGCTTTTCGCCGGATGCAGGAAATCAACGACCGTTATAGCTCAATTGAGGTAACGGCCAATTTTATCATGGATGATCAATTGCCGGCCAATCATTATCCGGCAATCCTGGAGTTAATCCGAGAAAGTCTGGTGCACACAAAGCCCAAGGGCTCGATATACTTTTCTCCCCTGACCTTCAGCCAGCCGTCACGGGCGCGCCTTTTTGAATTTAACCGGCTAAAAATTCTTAGCCGATTGCCAACTTTTCTCTACATCATTCAACGACTATGAACAACCAACAATTATAAAAACTGAAGTAACAACCCTTTTTGCCACCATCAAAATGGAGAAATGCCGATGACTTTAGCCGCCACACTCAGAAAAAACATTTTGACCACCCGCGATCAACTGAGCACGGAAGAGATCGCCGTGAAATCGCGAGCTATCCAACAGGCACTGCTGAACCTTGAACAGGTCCTCAATCGCCAATCGATCTTCGTGTATGTCAGCTTTCGAAGTGAAGTTGCCACCTTCGACCTTATTGATATATTGATTGATATGGGGAAAACAGTAACCGTACCCATCACCCGGATTCGGGAAAAGCGACTCGACGCCATCCACATCACTAACCCGGCAACAGATCTTCAACCGGGCTACTGCATGATCCCCGAACCGCGAGAGGAACTCTGCCGCGCCAATCGAGTCGCCCCGGAAGAGATCGAGACAATTCTTTTGCCCGGTTCAGTTTTCGACATGCGGGGTGGTCGGTTCGGCTACGGTGGCGGATATTACGATCGATTTCTTGCCCAGAATCCGGCAGCCAGTCGCATTGGGCTGGCCTTTGACCTGCAAATTATCGACAATGCTCCCCTCAACGTTCATGACCAAATCCTCGACCTGGTGATCACCGAAACCAGGATAATTTCCGGCAGGAGGTAAAAAATTGGCTAAATCTTGAAACTCCCTACCGCCTTTTGTAACTCCTGGGCAAGATGCTGCAAATCCCCGCTACTTGTGTCAACTAAGGTGCTGCTTGCTGAGACACTCCCTGATGCCGAGTTAACCAGCGCAATCTCAGCGGTAATGGTCGAGGCGACAATGGATATCTGACTTACGTTTTCATTCACCTCACCCAGTCCATCGGCCGCCTGGTTGATATTCATGGCGATCTCTTCGGTGGCCTTAGATTGTTCGCCCACCGCCGTGGTTATCGTCGCGACTATTGCATTGACGTTATTGATAACGGTAGTAATTTCCTCAATATCGCGAACCGTCCCAATGGTAGTCTGCTGCACGTCATCGATTTTGGCTTTGATATCCATAGTGGCAATGGCAGTCTGTTTGGCAAGTTCTTTAATTTCATTGGCAACAACGGCAAAGCCCTTGCCCGCTTCCCCGGCCCGTGCAGCTTCAATGGTGGCATTCAGCGCCAAAAGGTTGGTCTGTTCGGAAATTTCCGTGATGGTCTCTGTTACCTTGCTGATGGCATCGGCGGAAGCTCCAAGCTTGGCCATCCTGACCGAGGTTGTCTCCGCTTGCTTCACTGCTTTCTCGGAGATCTCATTGGCCTTCGCTGAATTCCTGGCAATCTCACTTATGGTTGCGGTCATTTCTTCGGCAGCGCTTGCGACCATGCCGGTATTAGTGGTCGATTCTTCCATGGCGGCAGCGACATTGTTGAGGTTAGCGCTCATCTCTTCAGCTGCTGCTGCAACATTATTGGAGCGCTCCGAGGTATCCTGAGCATTTTTTGCAAGACTTGAGGCAATGCCCGAGAGATTTTTGGCCTCATTACCGAGCGATGCGGTATTACTTGAAATTGTCCTTATAATACCCTGAAGTTTTTCAATAAATATATTGAACCACGAAGCCAGCTCACCGATTTCATCCTTTGAATTTATAACAATGCGTCTGGTAAGATCTCCTTCACCTTCGGCAATGTCTCGAAAATTAACGATCATCATCCTCAGGGCCTTGACCAAACCGAAGACGATCAACAAACATAAGGTAATAATTCCAATAAAGATTGCCCCGGCGATGATGAGCATAATGGTAAGATTGGTGGTAACCTTGGCGTTGATATCCTTTTCCATCGAGGCCTTAAATGTCGCAATATTGTCCAGGTAGACACCTGTACCAATCCACATATCCGTCCCCGGAATCATCTCGGCATAGCTGAGTTTCGGGGTATCCCCCGCTCCGGGTTTTGGCCAGATATATTCGACAAAGCCGCCTCCAGCCTTCGCCTTTGCTTGCATATCACGAACAAAGTAGACACCGTTTTTGTCCTTGCTCTCTCCCATATCCGTCCCTTGGGCTTCTTTCTTTGGGGGCAAAGCGACGTTTTTCGTTCCCTGGAAAACGAAAAAATAACCTGACTTATCCTCCTCAAAACGAATATCATCAACCAGAGAACGGATGGTCTCAATCTTTTTTTCCACCCCCTCGATCTTTTCAATCGCATGCCCAATTGCCACGCCAAGAGAATGGCTGACCACCTGGAGTTTGGCCTTTTGATCGGCAAGCATAACTTCACCGGTCTTGCCGAGCCCCAAATCTTTAACCCTGTTACTGCTTTGCACGGCAAAGAACACCATGACCAGAAAAAGAGCGAGAATCGCTACAATTATTAAATACATTCGACCTTTTACTGAAAATTTATTGAGCATACCTACCTCCATACATACGATCAATTTTTGTTTTCGGACGGACGCCCTGAACATTTGTCAACGCTGAAAAATAATACGCCCTCCAAAGAATGGTAATAAACTATCTTAAGATTATAGGTTGAGAAAACGATTTTGTACAATTAAATTGAGTTATTATTTTTCGGTATTTTCAAGGATTTTTTCCAACTTTGTCACCGATTACCATCCATCGAAACTCAATTTTTATCTCACATGCAGCGGTTTAATACACTGAACCGCAAAATAACTAACTACCACCATGTAGTATATTTTCTCGTGACAGTTGGACAAATCATTGTTACTCTTAGTTCTGTGGTTTAAGAACATTATCAATGTGAATTATGGAGATCTGGTCCATGGAAAAGGAATTAGAAGACACACTCGAAGCTATTTACTTGAAATATGTCGATAACGAAGACAATATCATTACTGTTCTGCAAGACATTCAAAATGAGTTAGGCTATGTCGAGAAAGAAGCCGTAGAATGGTTTGCGAAAAAAACATATACACCGGTTTCGAAATTTTACGGGGTAATTACCTTCTACTCACAATTTCATCTTGCGCCTCGTGGAAAAAATATTGTTACTGTTTGTTGCGGCACTGTGTGTCATGTCAAAGGAGCACCGAAGGTAATTGCTAAACTGAAAGAAGACCTTAAGCTGAAAGGTGCCGATCACACGACTAGAGACATGCTGTTCACTATGGAGAATGTCAATTGTGTGGGGGCCTGCAGTATCGCTCCGGTTGTTATTGTCAATGACAAGGTCTTCGGCAAACAGAGTGGGGATAAAATGGTCAAAAATCTTAAATACTACAAAGAAGAACTGCGCAACTAGGGCCGACCATTCATACTGTTGCAAAGTCCCGAGCCTATTCCAGGTGTCTTTGTGTTACTCCTCTCAAGCAACCC
This sequence comes from Desulfobulbaceae bacterium, assembly GCA_011391225.1. Lineage (GTDB taxonomy): Bacteria > Desulfobacterota > Desulfobulbia > Desulfobulbales > Desulfocapsaceae > Desulforhopalus_A. The sequence continues at coordinate 24,281 of JAABQY010000008.1, forward strand.
TTTTCAGAAGTACTGTCAATATTCTTGCATCTATTCAAATAATCATAGATGTTGGCATAAAAATACGATACCTTCTGTAACAGGTTTGATTGACATCAACTCTGCTAAGAGACATTTTTTCTACACCACATTATATTGTTTCAGGAGGTACTGCATGAACTTGCAAAAGGTTTTCGAATACGCCCTCCAGAGAGAGCAAGAAGGGTATCAGTTCTTTCAAACCAATGCCGACAAGGCTTCCCACGCTGCAGCAGCTGGGGTGTTTCAAAAATTGGCGGATGAGGAACTAAAACATATTAGATACATTCAAAACCTGATGGCGGCCTCGACAGGCGCGGTCGAGATGAGTAACACCCCCCAACTTGAAGGTGACAGCTGGTTTGAAGACCGTGCCCGGCAAGAGTTCCTTAGTCAAACCTTGATCGAATCGATGATCCCTGATGTTGCTGTATTACGAACAGCCTTTCTAATAGAACATGATCTTTCTGAATTCTACGAAATGGCTGCAGCAAAATCAGACGGCAAAGCCCAAGCAGCCTTCACGCAATTAGCAAAGTGGGAACGGGGACACGAAGCATTCTTTAAAGAGCTGCACGACAAGGTTTTTGAGGAATACACACAAATGCCGTGGGGTGGCTGAACCAACCAGCAGTAAAACCGAGACAGAATACTTTTTTCATTTGGATTACGAAAGAGATCCTCCCAGCCCACTCAGGGCAGGAGGATCTCTTTTTTCAAGCAGGCAAGGGGCGCTTGACGACATTCACCGCACACACCTTGAGTTCAGGAATTTTACAGATCGGATCGTGCGCCGGGTTCGTCAGGATGTTGGCGCAGCTTTCTATGAAGTGAAAAGGCATAAACACTGACCCTTGGGCAATGCGCTTGGTTAACATAGCCTTGACATCAATGCTGCCACGCCGAGACGAGATGGTCACCCATTCACCATTGGAAACATTGATTTTCTCAGCGTCATCGACATTCAGTTCAAGAAAGCCTTCTGCAATTTCGGCATCAAGGGTTGGTGAATTCCTCGTCATTGTCCCAGTATGGTAATGGGCAAAAACTCGACCTGTCGATAACCAGAAGGGGTATTGCTGATCGATAATTTCTGCGGGTGGTAGAAATCCGACAGCATGAAACAACCCTTTTCCCCTGGCAATCTTGTCCTTATGGAGAAAGCGGGTGCCGGGGTGTTCGGCAGTTGGGCAAGGCCACTGGATGCCATCTCCTTCCAGGCGCGGGTAGTTTATGCCTGCATAGGATGGGGTCAGCAAGGTCATCTCGTTAAAAATATCTTCCGGCGATGCATAATTCATCGGATAACCAAACCGATTGGAGATATCCTGGATAATCTGCCAATCCTGCCTAGATTCGCCAATCGGTTCGACTGCTCGTCGAACACGACTGACACGTCTTTCGGTGTTGGAGAAGGTGCCGTCTTTCTCTGCAAAGGAGACACCAGGCAGCACAACATCGGCGAGTTCCGCCGTGGCGGTGAAGAAAATGTCCTGAACAACAAGAAGTTCTGCTTTTTCCAATGCCTTTTTTACGTGGTGGACATCTGGGTCACTGACAACCGGGTTTTCACCAAGAACGAAGAGTGCTTTGACGGTATCGTTTTCCAAACCCTCCAACATACCGGGTATGGTCAAGCCCACCTTTTGTGAAAGCTTTTCGACACCCCAGGCTTTGGCAAATTTTTCACTGGCGGCTGGACTCGTGACAGGCTGATAAGCCGTCAGCACATTCGGCAGTCCGCCCATATCACAGGCACCCTGGACATTGTTCTGGCCGCGCAGGGGGTTAACCCCGGAAGATTCCTTGCCCAGGCTTCCTGTCAGCATGGCCAGGTTGGCAAGCGATTTAACATTGTCGACTCCAGTGGTATGCTGAGTTATCCCCATGCAGTACACAATCGAGGCTTTTTCGGCCTTGCCGTAACACTCGGCAATCAGGCGGATATCTTCTGCCGAAACACCACAAACCTCGGCGGCCTTTTCGGGAGGATAAGCTTCAACAACTTTTTTGAATTGCTCAAATTCTTCCGTTCGCTCATCAATAAAAGCTTGATCATGCCAACCATTCGACAAGATGACATTCATAATACCATTCAGCAGGGCCACATCCGTGCCCATATTTTGCCTGACATAAATGTCGGCAATTTCCGATATGTGCACCTTGCGTGGATCAGCGACGATAATTTTTGCACCATTTTTCTTAGCCCGATAAATACGCGTGGCAATCAGGGGATGGGCAACGGAGGTATTGGATCCGATGATGAAAATGCAGTCAGCTTGTTCAAATTCCTCAATGGAATTTGTCATTGCCCCACTGCCGAAGGCTGCGGCAAGACCTGCCACAGTTGAAGAGTGTCAGAGACGAGCGCAATGGTCGACATTGTTGGTGTTTACGCCCGCCCGGGCAAACTTTTGCAGAATATAGTTTTCTTCGTTGGTGACCTTAGCGGAGGTAAGAAAGCCAATACTGTCTGGTCCGCTTTTTTCTTTGATTTCCTTTAATCTAGCGGCAGTATAGTCGAGAGCCTCATCCCAGGACACCTCCTCAAGACGGCCGTTTTTCCGTAGAAGAGGTCTTTTCAACCTTTTCTCATTGTGGATAAATTCATGTACATTCCAGCCCTTGATGCAGAGCTTCCCTTCATTTACCGGGCTTGTTTTGCAGGGGATGGTTCCTATTGCTTTGCCATCCAGCACTTCCAGAAAAAAATTGCAGCCACAGCCACAGTATGTACATGTCGTCAGTACTGTCCTGTAATCCATAGACGCTCCCATTTTATTTCTTCCCTTCTGCAGAATCTATTTTGTTTAGTGGTGACCTTTGTCCCCTGATCATACCGGTCTTGAAATCAAATTTATCTTCCATAATACTACCAACCTTTTTATACAATGTTCTGAGAGGAATACCTGACGGACAAGCCTCTTCACACAAGCCGCAATCAACGCACCTTCCGACCATATGCATAGCTCGTGTATGGTGAAAAACCGGGATTTCCGGTGGAAGCTCTCCGCTTTTCACCAAATCATCACATTTCAGGCTGCACTCATTACAAAAACACATAGGACAAACATTACTGCAGCCGTAACACTTTATGCATTTGACAAATTCATCCATCCAGTAGGAGAAACGTTCGGACAGAACCAAGGCATCAACCGCCGCAACCGATTTTTGTTCCCCCGCCTTGGCGCATTCTCCGGCTGTTATATCCTCTGGGAAAGGTTTTAGACACTCGCAGGCATCTGCCAACTCCTGAGGACAAGTTATGCCGACAGCTACGACCTTTTTCGGATTGAGCTGATTCCAGGTATAAAGCGCCTGAAGGCCTCGATCGTCGCAACCTCTGATCAGTACCCCAAAAGTCTCCTCGGGATATGCCTTGGCAATATTCATAAGATATTTATTCAAAGGATATCTGGAGTCACCGGCAATCTTATTATCACCAAGAGACAGATCCACCAATTCGTCGCCTTTTTGGAAAAGATGGGGACCGATATGACCATTTTTTCGAACAAGTCCAAGAAAACCTTTGATCTCGCCCGTATCCAGTAGTTCTTTTACTTTATCCTTAATCGAATCTATCATAAAAACACCCTGCCCTTAAGGGCTCAAGATTATGCCGGTTCTTTCCAATAATCGATCTTTTTAGGCGGTAGATAGGAACAACTGCAGTTCCTTGTGATCCAGTTTAAATTCATTAACCATCGAAGAGGAATTACTGCAGAACAATTCCCTTTGTGGATATTGATATAAACCGTATATCCGCCCCCCACCCTCTGCAAGAGCACTGACTATGCCAATTCTTTTCTGTAATCAGCCTTCAAGGGTGATGGTCCGAGTTCACGCAGTTCGTCTATAAATGAATTAAATTCGTGGACCAGCTCCGGCGCTTCGGCTGAAGACACCCAGCTTGCCTTCAATCGCTCTTCCTCAATACCACTGAATTTCAGCATTTCTTTCAAAACAGTTACACGCTTCTTGGTAGAATAATTACCATACAGGTAATTGCATTCACCCAAGCGTCAGCCGCCAACAAAGACACCATCAACCCCTCGTTGAAAAGCAAGAAGAATATGATGTGGCGACACACTGCCACTACACATAACCCGGACAGTACGAACATTTGCCGGGTACTGCAAACGACTAACCCCAGCCAGGTCAGCAGCTGCGTATGCTCACCAGGTGCACAAAAAACAAACGATTTTGGGCTCAAAAATGTCGTTACTCATTTTCTTTTTCCTTTTTTTTGTCCCTTAGAGAAATTATTTGTATGTTTCTCAAAGAATTTTTCGTGAAGGGGTTTATCCCGTTTATCGGGGCTACGGTAAAGCTAGATGGCTCGAATCTGGGCCAGCAGCTGTTCCGGTTTATAACCTCTGAGTATGGCACTGTGCGAAGGGCATGTTGATGCACAGTTGCCACAACCTTTGCAAAGAATCTCTTTCACCTCACAGACATTCGTCTGGCGATTAAAGGAAATCGCGTCATATGGACAAACATTGAGGCATCCCATGCATCCGACGCAGGTCTCGGCATCAATCTCGGCGACGATACTGCTTTTTACCAGCTTATCCTTAAAGAGAATCGCACCGATTCTTGACGCCACACCCATCCCTTGGGTTCTAGCTTCAATCGATGTTACCGGATACCTTGCGCTGCCGCAGACAAATATTCCGTCGGCGGCAAAATCAAGGGGCCGAAGTTTGGCATGAGCTTCCAAAAAAAATCCATTCTTGTCGGAGGGAATTCGCATAAGGGCGGCAACTTCCGGTGCATCAGGCCGAGCGACCAAAGGCGTTGAAAGTACCACAAGATCACAGGGAAATTCTTTTGTTTCGCCAAGCACCGCATGGTGAAAAACCACTTTTCCATCCGAGACGACAGGTGGTCTTTTGGGATCATAGACATCAAATTGTATGCCCATGCCTCTGGCATCCCAAAGCATTTGCTCCTTCACATCACCGTACATCTGCATGTCGCGATAAAGAACATGCACCCCTGCAAGAGGATATTTCCTCTTAATTATCATGCTGTTTTTAACCGCCGTGGCACAGCATATTCTTGAGCAGTACTCTCTTGTCTGGTTCCTGGCCCCAACACATTGAATCATTACAACTCTGCCAGCCTTAAAGGATCCATCCTTCAGCCGTTTTTCCAGCTCCATCTGGGTAATGACATTTTTACCGTTGTGCCCGAAAAGGCCTTCCTGGATGAGAGGAATTGCCCCGGAAGCAACAACAATGCAGCCGACCTTGGCATCTATTTTCCCACCCGGTGTTGCGATAGCAACTTGGAAATTACCGATGTATCCGGTGATTTGAGTAACTTTCGAAGCGGTAAGAGCAGTAATTCCTGAGGTTGTCATGACCTTGGCAGCAAGCTCGAAAACCTGTTGCTCGGCTGATGCACCGCTGTCAAGAAGATTCAAATCGAGCATCAGACCACCAAATTTTTCTTCCTTTTCGACAAGAATTACTTCAAGGCCCATTCCAGCCAAGGCTTCAGCCGCCGAGAGTCCGGCAATACCACCACCGATTACGAGGATTTTTCGCACCAGAGAAGATTCAATTTCACTCTGCGGCTCAAGTGTTGTGCTTTTTGCCACTCCCATACGCACCAAATCCATGGCTTTTGCCGTGGCAATATCGCGTTTACCCATATGCACCCATGAGCACTGATCTCTGATATTGACCATTTCAAAGAGATACGGATTCATCCCTGCCTGGGCACATGAACTGGCAAAAAGCGGGTGATGTGTCCGCGGCGAACAGGAGGCAACCACAACCCTGTTGAGCTTGTTCTCCTTGATGGCGTTCTGGATTTCGCCAATGCCGGATTCCGAGCAGGTGTAGAGATTTTCTTTGGCGTACACTACCCCCGGCAAAGTAGATGCATATTCGGTTACAGACTTGCAATCAAGGTGCCCCGCAATATTGGAGCCGCAATCGCAAATAAAGACACCCACTCTCAATTGTTCAGTATTTTCCCCACTCTTTTTCTTCATATCCTTAAAAACCTTTTTAAGATATCTTGAGTAATTTTTCTGGAGTCACTGTTACTGTCTGTACCGCCCGGGAAGCAGCGCTGCTTGCCTGGGCAACGGATTCAGGTATATCCATGGGACTATGCGCACAACCACAGACAAAGATGCCTTCCCTCGTTGTATCAAGAGGATTTTCCGGACTGGTTTTAAAAAATCCGAACCTATTAATCTCAATGTCAAGAATTTTTGACAATTCTTTCATTCCTTGGGCCGGAGCGCAGGCCGTAGCAAGTATCACCAGGTCGAATTCTTCGCGTTTGACGATCTGTTTCTGGGTGTCTTCATACACCAACACCGGATTATCATTCGGGCCGTTTATAATCTCGGCAACCCGGCTGCGTCGGTAACTGATATTCGACTTATTGCCGCCGCGTACTTTATATTCATCAAAGCCTTTGCCAACAGCACGAATATCCATGCCAAAGATAACGGATGTCGTGGCATTTTCGTGCTCATGGGCAATAATTGCCTCTTTTATCGAGTGCATACAGCAATAACTGGAGCAGAACGGGTAGTAACGAAGATCCCTGGAGCCGACACATTGAATGAAGGCAAGTCTCTTTGCGGTGGTGAAGGTCTCTGCTTTCTTTTGCAACTCCAGCAGCCTGTTTTTAACAGGTAAATATTCTTCATACCTGCTGGCCCACTGCACCATTTCAGGATCGGTTTCACCGGGAGTATACGTTTTATAGAATTCTGCCGTTTTCTTACCATGCTTTTCTTCGAACCGGGCCAGCATCTTGAGAAGTTTATTTTCCTCCTTTGCAAGTTCCTCGATCTTCATTCGTACTGCTATATCCGACGGACGGTCAATGTGGCCGTGTGTTGGACCACTGGCGCTGAGAAACCTTTCAAATTCAACGGCCGTTACCACATTGGGGAGGTCGTTATATCGATATTCGGCGATCTTGCCAGGATCAAAAATGGTATAGCCGTTGGCGGCGATAATCGCCCCGATTTCGAGATCGACGATTGTATCTTTCTGTTCGAAATCGATGGCCCCGGCTTCACATTTTTTTTGACATATTCCACACTTCTTGCCCTGGAGTACACGACAGTGATCGGGGTCAATGGTATGTGTCGAAGGAATCCCCTGGGCAAACCAACTATAAATAGCCTTGCGGGTACTATGACCTTCATTGTAGAGATCGAGAACATCCGTCGGACATTTTTCTCGACAAGCCCCACATCCCGTACATTTGTCCTCATCTACATAGCGAGCTTTCCTCCGCACCCGAACCTTAAAACACCCGGCACTTCCTTCAACCTTTTCAACTTCGCTATATGCCATCAAATTAATATTGGGATGCCGACCGACATCCAGCATTTTCGGCGAAAGTATTCAGATAGCGCAGTCATTGGTGGGAAAGGTTTTGTCGAGCTGCGCCATCTTTCCGCCAATACTTGGCAGCCGCTCAACCAGATGGACTTTAAAGCCCATTTCAGCCAAGTCCAAGGACGACTGAATCCCCGCAATGCCGCCACCAATAACAAGCATGTCCCTATTCACAATCTACCTCCTGTTAAGGCAGTTAATATATCAATTT
>JAABQY010000084.1 GCA_011391225.1 Desulfobulbaceae bacterium
TATGTACGTTCATCGCGTTTCTTAACCTCCTGGATTTCGACGATGCGCACCTCGCCGTCATAGTCGAACAGCACCCGGTAATGACCGATTCGTAGCCGGTAGCCATACCGGTGATCGGTCAGGGCCTTAACTCCCTGGCAATCGGGCATACCAGCCAAAGAATTGACGGCGAAACGGATCGCGGCGTTGTCCTGTCGATCGATCTTGCGCAGTTGCTTCAAAGCCTTGGTGTGCCATTTAATGGTATTCATACGTCAACAGTATACGTTTTTATAAGAATAAATCAAGTAGGCAGTAAAGTCAGAAACAATTTCCGCACTGGAGGGCCATTATGGAAAAGAAAGCCTTAATGAATTCCTGCAAGATTTCAACATCGCCGGAACCGCCGCAGCCCTTACCGAAAAAGAAGGACAGTTCATCCTCCGCAGCAAGTCACTTAACTCCCTCCGAGATAGAGAATCTTTGCGGGAGCACGGGAACATGGTATCAGCCTACGGGCGTGGAAAGTTCAAGCATCTCTTCAAGTAAAGTATTCAAAAGACAGGCACGTTCAAGAGTATACCATGCCGGACGGCAAGGTATACCCGCCGAGCATTGCCGTTCTTTAACCTCTTATCGCCTCGGTCATTTATATCGATGCACCAGATGCCGTCACGATCAACTACATCCTCACCGTCAAGCTGAGCGATCTCACTCTGGCGCATACCGGTAAAGCAGGCAATCAATGGCACCCAATATTTTGAAGGTTCTTCTGCTGATTTTGGCAAATTCTCAATGATCTTTCTGATGTCATCATCGGAAATTGCAGGTCTCTCAGCGTCATCATTCTGCTGGATCTTCAGAACTGCGTTCTTAAATGGATGGCTGCCGACCAGGTTATTGTTCACTGCCCAGTTAAATATTGTCGCTACCTCTATCAGACGCATGTTGACGGTCTTGATGGAGAGACGCTCATCGGGCGGTATGTCGGTTTTAACGACTTCTATGATTGACATGCCTTTGTATTTGGTGCGGTTGACACATTTCGGCAGGCGTTGAAGAACATCACGGTACCGTTGTCGATCCTCGATACCATACTGGTCGAGCGGTTTGTCGGTGACTATTTCAAGGAACCGGAGAAGATTTCTTGAGTTCGGTACGGTTGAAGATTTGCTGCAGGTCGGTTGGAATCCTCATCCGGAAGTAAAAAATGGACTCGAGGCTTTTGAAGCAATAGGATGGTGCGCGCATGTCTCTTTCTCCTTACTGGCATTGGTTGAGAGAGAAAATGCGGTGTACAAAAATGAGTACAGCCAGAGACAATCAAATTGTCCTGGCTGCATCGTATCGCTTGAGGGAAAGCGATTTGGAACTATATCAGTTACCTGATAACTTCCTGATATTACTAATAAAAACCTGGTGCCGAAGGCCGGACTCGAACCGGCACGGGTCTCCCCACACGCCCCTCAAGCGTGCGCGTCTACCAATTCCACCACTTCGGCAATCTTGTTATTCTCTATTTCGTCGTTTTTTCTGCGCCGGTTTCACTTCCGGGTTTGTTCTCGGCTGGAGCATCCTTTGCCGCGTCATCTTTAACCAAGGGCTGTGCTTCCTGCACCTGGGCCGGTTGACTGACAGTGACATTCGTCATTACCGAAGTACTTCCAGTTCGGGATGAAGTATAAGCTAATGTCACGGAAGTCAACATAAAAATTATTGCCGATGCGGTTGTAATTTTATTAAGCAGCGGCAGGGGACCTTCCGTTCCGAAGAGTGACTGGCTCGATCCACCAAATGACGCGCCGATATCCGCACCTTTGCCGTGCTGGAGCAAAACTATGCCGACCAGAAAGAGGCAGACTATGACGTGTACAATTGTAAGCAGGGTGTCCATACAGCCTTTGGAATTCCGATTTATTTATAATTAATGATTCGCCCGAACAACTCGGCATCCAGGGCAGCACCACCAACCAGGGCGCCATCGATATCAATCTGAGCCATGAGCTCGTCAATATTGGCTGGTTTAACCGAGCCACCATACAATATCCGAGTTTGCTCGGCAACGGTTTTTTCAAATATCTGCACAAGAATTCCGCGAATGAAGGCGTGAGCCTCCTGGGCCTGCTCCTTACTCGCCGTTTTACCGGTACCGATCGCCCAAACCGGTTCATAGGCGATGACTACATTTGCCATATCTGCGCCAGTCAGCGACGCCAGCCCTTTACGAAGCTGATCCGCCAGCACGTTAAAAGTCTGACCATCTTCCCGTTCGCCCAGGGTTTCACCAATACACAGTATTGTCAGCAAGCCAAAGGCAAGGGCGCCCCTTACCCGGTTGTTGATCAATTCATCGGTTTCTCCGAAGATCTGCCGCCTTTCCGAATGGCCGACAATTGCCGCACTGCCACCTGCCGCCTGCACCATTACCGGAGAAATTTCACCAGTCAATGCGCCTTTTTCGGCCCAGCAGACGTTTTGCGCGGCAACAATTATTTTGCTGCCCTTTAGAACATGCGCCACCTCGCTGAGGATGGTAAAAGGGGGCGCAACAAGCACCTCTCTGTCGGTAAGTTCGCTGCAGGTTTTAGCCACATCAAGGGCCAACCGGCATCCATCAACAACCGTGGTATACATTTTCCAATTGCCGGCAATCAGGGCTTTTCTCTTTCCCATGTCATTCTCCAGATTTTTTCAACACTTATTAACAATCAAGCACGGCAACACCGGGAAGCACCTTGCCTTCCATGAGTTCCAGGAAGGCTCCGCCGCCAGTGGACATATAGGAGATGTTTTTTCCCTCCCCCGACTTCTTCACCGCCGCGTTCGAGTCGCCGCCCCCGACTATGGACAAGGCATGAGCCGCCGCCAAGGTCCGACACATGGCCATGGTACCGCGAGCAAAGGCGTCGATCTCAAAAGCTCCCATTGGGCCGTTCCAGATGATCGTTTTGGCATCTTGCAGAGCCTCTTGGAAAAGGATGGCTGAAGCCGGCCCGATATCGAGGGCCATCCATCCTGAAGGAATATCGCAGAAGGCAACGGTTTTTGTCACCGCATCGGCGGCAAACCGGTCTGCAACAACAAAATCGACAGGCAGGTAGAGTTTTACTCCCTTGGCCTTTGCGGCGTCCACAAAATGTTTGGCAGTGTCCAACAAATCATCCTCAACTTTCGATGCGCCTACTTGAAAACCCATGCTTTTCAGGAAGGTATTGGCCATGGCTCCACCAATAATCATGCTGTCGACTTTGCTCAGCATATTCTCAAGAGCACCAAGTTTCGAAGAAACTTTGGCACCGCCGATAACTGCAACAAGGGGTCTGATCGGGTCGGCCATGGATTTTTGGAAATAATCCATTTCCATTTGTAAGAGCAAACCGGCGCCTTTTTCCGCCACCCGCTCTGCCACTCCGACTACGGAGGCGTGGGCCCGATGGGAAGCGGCAAATGCGTCATTGATATATACGTCGGCAAGCTTTGCCAGTTGTCCGGAGAATGCCGGATCATTGGCAGTTTCTTCGGGGTGAAAGCGCAGGTTTTCAAGAAGAAGTACCTCTCCTTCGGCCATCTTTTCGACCAGTGCCGTTACCTCCGCACCGACACAATCCGGGGCCAGGGTCACCGGTACACCAAGCAGTGCCTGGAGATGACCGGCTACCGGTGCCAGGCTCAAACTGTCAACCTTTTTGCCTTTTGGCCGTCCCATATGCGAGCAGAGAATGAGTTTGCCTTTCTCTTTTAAAATATAGCGAATGGTCGGCAAAACCATAGTCACCCGGGTATCGTCGGTGATCCGGTTTTGCTCGTCCATTGGCACATTGAAATCGGCCCGGAGCAGCACCCTTTTCCCCGATAAATTAAAATCGCGAATTGATTTCATCATATTCCTCCAATCTGCTTGGTTGTTTGCCCCAAGATCAACAGATATCTTTTCTAAGTATCAGCGCATCGTCCTGCGGGTCGGAATAATATGCTCGTCGCATTCCAACCTTATAAAAGCCATGACTATTGTAAAAACGCATCGCCAGCTTGTTGTGGGCCCGAACTTCCAGAAAAATGGCAGTAACGCTTTGCCGCTGCAAGTCGCCAGTAAGATGTTGCAGGAGGGCGCCTCCGATGCCTTTTTTTCTTTCTCGTTCGGCAACCGCAATTTTCAGAAGCTCCGCCTCCGGCGACATCAGGCGGCAGGCACACCAGCCGACTATCCCCTGGTCAGTGGCTCTGGCAACGAAGCACAATCTCTGTCGAACTTTCAACTCTTGCACCAGGGAGGCTAACGACCAGGGCGTCAGGGTATGACGTTCAATTTCTTCAACTGCGCAAAGATCCTCAGGCCCCATGGCGCGTAAGGCAATCAAAGTATGTTTAGAACATCCCCCCACTGACATGCACAGTCAAATCGCCAAGCATGTTGGTATAACTGCCGAGTTCGTTGTCGTACCAGCCGTAGACAACGGCCTGGGTGACCGGTACGCTGACAATGGGATCGGCCCCTTGTCTGAGGCTGTCGGCTTTCACCTTCGCCAGGTTGACCTGAATATTCGCTGTTCTGGTGTGGGTTTCCGAACCCTCAATAACCGCCGCTGCTGCCGGTAAGCCGATTATGTCGGAAGAAACATTCTGCTCCTCGGAAAACTTCAGATAGGGGTTAATCTCTGAGTATTCTTTGTATATGGCATTAATAGCATTCCTTTTTATTGGATTATCCAATTCGTCCTGGAGGTTGACCACCAGGATAATCAAGGAACCGGTGGTGGTTGGAATACGCACAGATTCAGCCATAAAACCGATGGAGGCCATCTCCGGAATAACCAGGGAGAGCGCCTTTGCCGCACCCGTCGTAGTGAGAATGATATTGTTTTGGATGGAGCGGTTCTTCCTGAAATCGGTGGCTCCGGTCTTCGGCAGTCGATCAAGTACCTGCTGACTTCCGGTCGCGGCATGCACGGTGACCATCGAAGCACTGAGAATTTTATCGGCTCCGACCTTTTCCAGAAGTGGCTTGATCATATACGACAAACAGGTGGTTGTGCAGGAAGCTGCAGAAAGTACGGAGTGTCGTCCGGCATCGTACATCTCGTCATTTATGCCCATCACCGTAGTTATAGCGTCGGCTGGCATGTCCAAACCTTTTGATTTGATCTTAAACGGAGCTGACAGGATGACCTTCTCGGCTCCAGCCTGCATATGCCCCCGCAAAGCGCCCTTTTCGGCATCCGGATCGGTGGTCGGGTCAGTAAACACGCCGGTGGTGTCAATTACCAGTTTAACCCCGTTTTCCTGCCAGGCGATATCCATAGGGTTCCGGGCCGTACGGAGGATGGTTACCGGGACACCGTTCACCACCATGGTACCCTGCTCATTATTCAGTTCTTCAATGACATTCGGGCATTTGTAGCCATACAGGTAGGAACCCAAACGACCATAGGTTGAATCTTTTTCAAGCATTGCGGCAAGATCCGTGAGATTTCGCCCGACCTCCCTGCCGATATTGACGACAACTCCGGAAAAATGCTTTCTCGCCACATGGTGCCAGAGCGAAAGCTTCCCTATTCTTCCTAAACCGTTGATGCCCAATTTCATAGCCCTTCCCCTCCTTTTTTAGATACCTTAGAAATTCATTACTTGTCTTTTAAGAAAGAATTTCCTTATGGCACTTATCCCGATAATCGAGGTATGAATGGAATGCTTCCATCTACAAATTGTTTTCAGACAATTAGTATCACTAACTGCTGTTATTCGCAACCTGAAGATGCAGAGAACCAACCGACTGGTGGCACAAGCTTATGAATGGGCAAATTGCCGAGTTCGGAAAGATCGAAAAGGTTGTTGCCGAAATCAAGACTTCCAGCCAGACCAGACTCGACCTGAAGCAACTGGCGATCGCCACAGGTGTGAGGGTCCTTGTCTATCAGGCATGGGTAAGTCCGGAGGGAATACACGTAGCCAACTCACTTCCCTTTGCTTTCTGAGAGGGTAAAACTCACAGGTCTTGGTAAGTAATTCTGCCACCGAGGAACGTCAAAACCGCCTTGCCCTGAAGACTCCAGCCATCAAAGGGGGTATTTTTTCCCTTCGAGTAGCTTTTTTCTGCAGAAAAGGTGAATTGCCTCTCCGGATCAATCACCGTAACATCTGCGATCTCTCCGTTGCGGAGGGAACCGCCGGCTACCCCAAGAATCGCGGCAGGTGAACAGCTCATAAGTTGCACCAGTCGGGCAGGGTCGATAACGCCTTCCCGGATCAAGGCAAGTGAAAGAGACAAAGATGTTTCCAGACCAACAATCCCGTTAGCTGCCAGATTGAATTCTACCTCTTTCTGCAGGACCGAATGGGGGGCATGATCAGTGGCAATGGCATCGAGCGTGCCGTCCCTGAGGGCAGCGCGGATTGCCTGCCGGTCTTTTTCGGTTCGGAGTGGCGGATTCATTTTGGCATGGGTGTTATACCCCAAAACTGCTTTCTCGGTGAGGGTGAAGTAGTGCGGCGCAGTTTCGGCAGTGACTTTTACTCCACGAGCCTTGGCGTTTCTGATCAGGGCGAGGGCCTGCTCTGAGCTGACATGGGAAATATGCACTCGGGCGCCTGTCAATTCAGCAAGGGCAATCTCGCGAAAAACCATGATACTTTCGGCGGCGGCGGGAATACCCCCCAAGCCCAGGCGGGTAGACATTTCCCCTTCGTGCATGCATCCGCCCTTGCTCAAAGCGACTTCCTCGGCATGGGACATGATCAGCATCTCATGCGAGGAAGCGTATTCCATGGCTCGTCGCATCAGTTGACTGTCGACGACCGGCCGTCCATCGTCGGTTAAGGCCACAGCTCCAGCCGCCTTCATCTCCCCATACTCGGCGAGCTTTGCACCGTTGCTTTCCTGACTGATTGCGCCGACCGGATAAACCCGAGCCGCGCACGATGCCGCCTGCTCAAGAATAAATCTGGTAACCGAGCTGTTATCGTTTACCGGCTTGGTGTTAGGCATGCAGGCTACGGCGGTGAAACCTCCGGCTGCAGCTGATCGACAGCCGGTTTCTATGGTTTCCTTATACTCCTCGCCCGGTTCGCGAAGATGCACATGCATATCAATGAGGCCGGGAACAATCCACCTGCCCTCAAGGTTATAGATGTCTGCATCTTTGGCATCAACCGGTTGGCGATCGACAATCACTCCATCTTTGATCCACAAATCGGCAATCTCGTCTCTTTGTTGTGCTGGATCAATAATCCGACCATTTGTAAGTTGAATTAGCCTGCTCATCTGCTCTCACCTTGCCCGTCACTGCCTTTGTTTCCGCCGAGTACCAGATATAAAAGTGCCATACGGACCGCAACCCCATTGGTAACCTGATCAAGAATGACTGACCTGCCGCCATCGGCGACATCGGGATTCAACTCGACTCCTCTATTTATGGGGCCCGGATGCATGACTATCACATCGTCCTTGGCCAGTTCGAGAAGATTGCGACTTACTCCGAAAAAACGGGAATATTCGCGCAAACTGGGTATGAGTGAGTCATTTTGTCTTTCCATCTGTATGCGCAGGGCCATTACCACATCGGCATCTCTAACTGCGTCCTGAACAGAAGAGCAAACCCTCGCACCAAGCCCGGATATATGAATAGGGATAAAGGTCTGCGGCCCAGCGACATGCACATGTGCTCCCATTCTGGTAAAACCAATGATATCCGACAAAGCCACCCGACTATGGGCAATATCACCGATAATCGCAATCTTGAGCCCCTCAAGCGTTCCTTTATGGTCGATCACCGTCATCATGTCGAGAAGCCCCTGGCTCGGATGTTCATGAGCGCCATCTCCGGCATTGATGACCGAAGCGTCAATATATTTGGCGAGCAACTGGGGTGCGCCGGAGCTTGAATGGCGCAAAATGATAACATCCGGGCTCATCGCCTGGATATTTCTGGCGGTATCAATCAGCGTTTCACCCTTGATGGCAGAGCTGGTTGAGGCGGAAATATTAAAGGTGTCGGCGCTCATCCGTTTTGCGGCGATCTCAAAGGAGAGTCGAGTGCGGGTAGAGGCCTCAAAAAAAAGATTAACGATGGTTTTCCCACGCAGGGTCGGGACTTTTTTGATCTGCCGACTCGAAATCTCACGAAAAGAACGGGCTGTAGCGATAATGTGAGAGATATCAAAAACCGACAGCTGTTCAATACCAAATATATGCTTGTGTTGAAACTGGTAATCCTGCTCTGTTTTTTCTGCCATATTCACAGTCAATTAATGATGTTTGCCAATCGCCCCCACCTTATGGAAGCAATTCGCTCAATAGACAAAAGCGGCTTTTCGATATCCCAGGACCAATAGAGAATGAATGCCTTGCCGAGAATATCTTTTTGGTCAACAAAGCCCCAGAATCGACTATCATAGCTATTATCACGATTATCGCCCATCACGAAGACTCGTCCATCCGGTACCAGTACCGGACCATAATTATCTCTTGGACTGGAGGCCGCATTGAGTACGGCTGGTGTGCTAATATGGGCATGGGCATCTTGAACCTGTTCTCCGTTAATGAATAGCTTCTTGGTCCGTATTTCAACGGTATCACCAGGTGTACCCACAACCCGTTTGATGTAATCGATAGATTTGTCCTTCGGATAGCGAAAAACGACTACATCGCCACGCGCCGGATTTTTATAAGGAACCAACACCTTGCCGGAAAAAGGAATACGGAGGCCATAAATGAATTTATTTACCAACAGATGATCACCTATCAATAAGGTGGGTAGCATTGACCCCGAAGGAATTTTGAATGCCTGAACGACAAATGTCCTTATAAATAATGCCAACAGAATAGCGATGCATATAGCCTCAAAATATTCTCGAAAAACACTCTTACTTCTACCTTCTCTGGTCAAACTGTACCTCATCCATAATTGAATTAACCATGTCCTAAAAATCGCCACGCCAAAACTACTTCAAATATGCACCAATTACAAGGAGTTCCTGTTTGCATTGGAAAAACGATCGACACAAAAATTACCCTGCACGCCCCACTATATAAGGCGCTTGAAAAGGAAAAGACATCCACATGTTGTATGAATAGCTTCATTTAACGACTAATAATGGATTTTAACGTCTTGTAAAATAAACAAATTTTTCACTCCAGCCATCTTTCTTTTCTTGACAAATTGTTTTGAATGTGACCTAATATCCATATGTGTACGAAAAGTCAGGTGTTTTGGTATAATACCGGCTCGGGTTGGCTGCTACCCGATTAATCTTCTTCACCCTCTCTGTCATGAAATTGCCGTTTGGAATTCAAAAAGATTTGGTGGTCGGCCTTGACATAGGTTCCCATGCCGTCAAGGTATGTCAGCTGAAACGATCGTCAAATGGCTACGCTATCGTTACACTTGGCAGCACAGTTCTTCCGGAGGGCGCTGTTGACGATGGCTCCCTCAACGACTCCGAGGCAGTCGGCAAGGCCATAGCTGATCTCTTTAAGAACTTGAAGATAAAAAATCGGACAGTCGGTTTCTCGATTTCTGGATATTCGGTAATTGTTAAAAAAGTCAACTTGGCAGTTATGGAAGAAGCAAAGTTAGAAGAGCATATCATGTCCGAAGCTGAACAATATATCCCTTTTGACCTAGAAGATGTTTATCTCGATTTCCAAGACCTGAAGACCAACTCCAAAGATACCGACCGCACCGATGTTATGCTGGTTGCGGCAAAAAAAGAGATTGTCGACGATTATCTCGAAATGTTACGGGGCATCAATCTCAATCCGGTAATTGTCGATGTTGACGGTTTCGCCCTCGAAAACAGCTACGAACACAACTACCGAATAAGCGAAAACGTAGCCTTAGTCGATATTGGGGCGGCAAAAATGAATATCAATATAATATCTCAAGGTATTTCTGTTGTTGCTCGAGATATTATAGTCGGCAGCAGGCAACTTACCGAGCAGATAATGAATGTTTTTGATATTGAATTCGATGAAGCAGAGGCTATCAAGTTGGGTTTTTTGCCCGCCGAGGGAAAAAAACAAGAAGTGGGGGAAATTTTTTCAACAACCTGTACCCAGTGGATATTAGAAATCAAAAAGGCAATCGATCTCTACCACAGCAATCACCCTGATCAACCCTTAAACAGACTCATTTTAAGCGGCGGCGGGGCAAAAGTTGCGGGTCTCATAGACTTTCTTACGCAAGAAACGGAAATCCCAGTGGAGCTTTTCAATCCTTTTTTAAAGATGGTATCGAATCCTAAAAAAATTGATCCCGACTACCTCCTCAGTATTGGACCGGAAATGGCCATTGCCACGGGAATTGCCCTTAGGCCCTCTGCAATATAATATTATTATTGTCAAGGATTCAGAATGCTGAAGATTAACCTGCTGCCGGTTCGGCAACTGAAAAAACGAGCTAAAGCCAAGCAACAACTGTTTGGGATGGTTGTTCTTTTTGCAATAATCCTGGCTTCCTTAGCTGTAACGGGAGTTCTGCAGGTACAAAAAATACAAAGCCTTGAAAGTGATATTATCTCCCTCAACAAGAAAAAAGACTCCTACACACCCACGCTTAATAAAATTGCTCAATTTAAAAAAGACAGGGAAGAGCTTGCCAGGAAAACCGATATTATCAATAAGTTAAAATCTGACTCTTCACTTACTGTTCGAGTTCTCGACGAGGTTGCCACAAGAGTTGACAAGCAGAGAATGTGGCTTGAAGCTCTTCAACAGCAGAACGCTTCTCTCTCTCTCTCCGGAGTGGCCCTCGACAACCAGACTGTTGCTCAATTCATGGATAATCTCAAAGGATCGCCTTTTGTAAAAGATGTCACCCTTACAAGTTCCTCTCTTAAGGTGGTGTCGGGAAGAAACCTAAAAAGTTTCGAATTAACTTGTGTCATTGGACAACCAGACACAAAAAATGTGGTCGCTGATGGAAAGAAATAACGCAGATTACTACTTCCAAATATGATAGCATGAAAAAGAACAACCCAGCATTCACAACTTTTATCGACGAGAAATATATTCCTCTCGCGCCAAGGGTGAAACTCGGCATTGCGGTTGTGATTGCCTTCCTTCCTCTGGTTATTTTTTATTTCGCCTTTTATCAACCAAACAGCACAAAGATAGATAGCCTTGAAAGTCAGAAAGCAACCATCACCCAAGAAGTTAAGGATGTTGAGGCAAAAGCGGCTAACCTCGCCAAGTTTGAAAAAGAACTAGCTGATGCAAGGGCCATCTTCGAAGAGTCGTCCACACTCCTTCCAAAAGAAAAAGAAATACCCAAACTTCTCAAGGATATTTCTGCATTGGGACGAAATGCCGGGCTCGACTTTTTGACATTCAAGCCGCTCGCTGACGTCCCCAAGGATTTTTACGCAGAAATCCCTGTTTCCATTAATGTCCGCGGGCCGTATCACAATATGGGTTTCTTTTTTGATCAAGTAAGTAAACTTGAACGAATTGTATCCGTGTCCAATATCAAAATGAGTTCCCCTAAAAAAGATGGCGAAGAAATGCTTCTAAACTCTGATTGTATGTTAGTGACCTACCGTTTCACTAACGTTGAGCTTCCCAAACCTCCTAAAAAATGAGACTCATGAGCCGGTTTATTGATTGTTCATTTTTGCCTCTATCGGTGCAGGTTTACACAAAGGCGTTTGTCATGTCTGTTTGTGTATGCATTTTTTCATTCTGGCAAAGCGTGGCTGCTTCAGCTGACAATTCGACTGAGCCGACAAAACCTTCCGACCTTAACAATGTCACACCTTTTGAATATAAACTTGAAAACCGGCCGGATCCTTTCGTTCCATTTATTAGCGAGAAGGCGGCAACATCAAACGTTGATATGGATGAAGTCATCGAGAGTGGGGAACCACTCACGGGTATGCAACTTTTTGAACCATCACAACTCACTCTCGTGGCATTGATAAAAAAAGGTGGTGAAAATCATGCGATGGTTCAGGATTTTACCGGTAAAGGATATGTCCTTTCTGAAGGAACGAAAATTGGGAGGCGTGGCGTTGTCAAAAACTTCGCGCCGCAATCCGTGATTATTGAAGAGACGGCTATGACTCGCGCAGGGAAGAAAACTGTCACCGAGGTCGTTATGCTACTCAAGAAAGAGGGAGAGAAATAGAAAATGCTTAAATGGCTAGCCAAACTCCAACCAGCTGTTTTGTTCGCATTTTGCCTTTTGCTCGTTTTTCAGACTTCATCAGCAAGGTCCGAACCTGGCGTATCCTATGAAATAATCGACATTAAAGTCGCTGTTTCCGACAACACTCTTACGTACAATATCTTTGGGAAATCTCCACCGGTTTACACGGTGTCAGAAC
>JAABQY010000085.1 GCA_011391225.1 Desulfobulbaceae bacterium
GCACGGGCTCGATCTTGATAAGGCAGTTGCAGCTTTCCTGAATCGCGATGATATGCTCGTGGCCGTTGACTGCGTTCATGGCGCAAGCCGTTTGCATGTGCGCGAGTTGTTTAACCATACGACCAAATCCACATTGATTATCCTTCGTGATACTGCTGACGTGACCTTTGGCGGTGTCGCTCCCGAACCTTCTACCGCCAATATGCGGAATATCGTCGAAATCCTTCAGAGAAATACTGCGGCTCTAAAGCTTGGCGCAATAATAGATCCTGATGGGGACAGGATCCGCTTTACCGATGGGACGACTGAAATAACCATGAATCAGTTCGGTGCAATGGCCTATCATTTTCTCCACGAATTTAAAGGTAAAAAAGGGATGGTGGCCAAGACCGTTGCCACTTCCAATCTTGCCAACGGTATCGCATCAGTCTTTGGAGAAAAACTGTACGAACCAAGTGTCGGCTTTAAAAATTTCAAGCCGGTAATCGGGCGGGCTCTCGTCTACTTTGAAGAGTCTGATGGTATTTCGATCATCGGTCATACCCCGGAAAAAGATGCTTATATTGGTTTGCTGCTCGCCCTTGAGATGATGCTGGCAACGAACATGAACCTTGGCGACTATTTAAAAAGCATCGAAGATACGTACGGCGCCTATTATCCGGAGCGCGATGGGGTTGTGGTAACCGTTAAGGGCGAGGAATTGCAGCGGCTTTTAAAGGGACTTACAAAGTACCGGCAAGGAAGCTTCGTTAAAGTTGGCGACACTGCCAGGCGAATTGCCGAAATCATAGACATTGACGGGCAAAAAATGGTTTTCGAGGATGGTTCCTGGCTGATGATACGTCCCTCAGGAACGGAGCCCAAAGTGAGATTTTATGTCGAATCCAGGACTCCTTCAGGCTCGAGTGATCTGGTGACGGCGGCGAAAAATATGCTGGTCGAGACAGGTATTTTATGAGACCTGCCCCTGCCGTCTTCATTCTCTTTTGAAGATGCGGCAAAGTCACGCTGTAGCAGCTGTTGGCGGTTGCATTTTATTGTTCCGGCATTATTGTCAGCATGTAACAAAAAATCATTTAGGGGCCGTTAAGAAATAACTTATAATTTTTATCCATTTCTTTACGGCCCCTTATGCCGTTAATGACATTGAATTGCATAATTTAATTTTGAACAACGGCTTATTATCATTCATTTCAGGAGCACGCCATGTGGGAATATACTGATAAGGTTCAAGAGCATTTTTTGACCCCGCAAAATGTTGGGGAAATTGATCGACCGAGCGGCACAGGGGATGTTGGCTCGCTGGCCTGTGGTGATGCTTTAAAGCTGACTCTCAAGATAGACAAGAACGACATTATAACCGATGCCAAATTCAAAACCTTCGGGTGTGCCAGTGCCATTGCTTCCTCCTCCGTTCTGACCGAAATGGTCAAAGGTATGGCGGTCGATGAAGCGGCCAAGATCACCAATGAAGATATTGCCCAGGCACTCGGTGGGTTGCCGAAGGAAAAAATGCACTGTTCGGTTATGGGACGGGAAGCTTTGGAAGCTGCTATTGCTGATTATCGCGGGCTGAAATTGCCGAAGGCCGAAGGTGAAGTTGTATGCGAATGCTTTGGAGTCACAGATCTTGAGATTATCAGAGCAGTTAAGGAATCCAGTCTGCGGTCGATTGAAGAGATCACTAACTTTACCAAGGCCGGTGGTGGCTGTGGCAAGTGTGAGGACAAACTGCGCAAAATTCTTCAGGATACGGTCAGCGGTAAATCCGAAATATTCATTCCACAAGTCTTCCCCCCAAAAAAGATGACATCCTTGCAGAAGATTAAAAAAATTGAGGAAGTTCTTGAACGAGAAATCAGACCGGGCTTGAAAAAAGACGGTGGCGATATCGAACTGATTGATGTTGATGGTGACTTTGTCATCGTTGCACTTCGTGGCACCTGTAAAAGCTGCAGTAAATCGCAGACCACTATTAAAGAATATGTTGAAAAAAAATTGCGGGAATTTGTTTTGCCCAGTCTGATTGTTGAGGAGGACAACTAATGGTTGCTGCAAATCCTAGCGTTATTTACATGGATAACAACGCCACAACTCGGGTTGCACCGGAGGTGGTTGAGGCAATGATGCCATTTTTAACTGAATCCTACGGCAACCCATCGAGCATGCATACCTTTGGTGGCCTGGTAGGACAATCGATTAAAGATGCCAGAGCCAAGGTTGCTGCTCTGCTGGGGGCGGAACCTGAGGAAATAACCTTTACCAGCTGTGGGACGGAGAGTGATTCGACAGCTATTCTGTCCGCACTCAGAACTTATCCGGAAAAAAGACACATTGTCACTACCAGAGTAGAGCATCCGGCGGTTAAAAACCTTTGTGAGAACCTTGAAACGGTAACCGGCCATAAATACCGGGTGACACGTTTGAAGGTTGATGCCGAGGGCATGCTCGATATGGCCGAATACGAATCGGCACTTACCGAAGATACCGCCATCGTCAGTGTCATGTGGGCCAATAATGAGACTGGGGTTATTTTTCCTGTAGCCGAAATGGCCAGCATGGCCAAAGAAAGAGGTATCCTCTTTCATACTGACGCGGTGCAAACCGTCGGGAAAATAGCCATTGACTTGAAGAGCTTGGATATTGATTTTCTCTCATTGTCCGGCCACAAACTGCATGCACCCAAAGGAGTAGGCGTCCTGTATATCAAAAGAGGCACGCTCTTTGTCCCGTTTATGATGGGGGGGCATCAAGAACACGGGCGGCGTGGAGGGACCGATAATGTCGCATCGATTGTCGGACTTGGCCGTGCCTGCGAATTGGCCGCGGAGAAGATGATTGAAGAAAACAGTCGGGTGAAGCAGCTGCGTGACAGGTTGGAGGAAAAATTGCTGGCTATCATCCCAAAATCCATGCTTAATGGTCACAAAACAAAACGTTTGCCCAATACCGCTAATATCAGTTTTGAATTTGTTGAGGGAGAGGCCATTTTACTGCACATGAATCAGCATGGAATTTGTGCGTCTTCGGGTTCCGCCTGTACCTCTGGCTCCCTAGAACCGTCCCATGTCCTCAGGGCAATGGGCGTGCCGTTTACCGCCGCCCATGGATCAATACGTTTTTCCTTGAGCGTCTATAACACGGTTGAAGAAATCGATGTGGTGATTGCCAAGATGCCGGCAATTATCGAATCTTTAAGAAAGCTCTCGCCATTTTGGAAAGGTTAGCCGAATGAAAATAATTGAGCCCTTCTTTGAAATTAAGGACGAATTGGACAGCGCATCAGTCGCAGTAAGGCTGGAGGCATGTGGTCGGGTGTGTTATAAAAGTGAAGATAAAATCACCGATGACTCAGCAATTCCTTTTGTTACCAAGATAGCCTCCCATGGTCATAATTCAGTTCTGGAAATGGCTGTTTTAACCTTCCGCGTGACATGTCAGCCCTACCAGAGACAGAGTTTTCTCGATTGTCAACCGAAATACCTTGTTATTGACAAGTTCTCGGACGGAATGCTTATAACTGGATCAATTCGCGCACTGAAAGAGCTTTATCTCCTTCATTTCGCAAATCAACTGGTAAATGAGCTGGTTCTTATACTTGTTGGGATCGCTCCCTATGTATTTGAGAAAATCTTTGAACCGCGTAAGGTTCCGGTACGAGATACGAGCAGCATCGGAATAGTGAAAATGAATCTTGCCCAGGTTGACCTGCTTGCACCGGAACTTCGTTTGCGCCACCGTTTTGTCGGCGTCCGATTTGTTGTCAATCGAGCCGTCACCCACGAATTAGTAAGACACCGTCCGTGCTCCTTCCTTCAAGAAAGTCAGCGCTATTGTCGCTACAGTGAAGACAAGTTTGATAATCAGGTAACCTTCATCAAGCCGATGTTTTTTAAGGAGGAAAGTAAAGAGTATCAACTCTGGAAAGAAGCCATGGAAAAGGCAGAAGCGACCTACTTAAAGCTTTTGGAGACAGCAACCCCGCAGGCAGCGAGAACCGTATTGCCCAATTCCTGTAAGACCGAGATTATTGTTTTTTGCAACCTTATTGAGTGGCAACATATCTTTACTTTGAGAACATCGCCGGCCGCAGAACCATCTATGCGGGAAATAATGATCCCTTTGCAAAAAGAGATGCAGAGACGCTATATGATCGGCTAGCTCTTCACTTACCTGTACCGTAAAAAACACCCTTATACTGGTTAACAAGTTATGGCTTTAAGAAACGACGATTCGCAGCGCAAATCTTCAATGAAGAAGACTATCAAAGATCAATCCGGCGCGGGAAAAGTAAAAATCGGAGAATTATTAAGCAAATCCGGATACATAACTCCAAGTCAGCTGGAAACTGCCAAGAAAATTCTCCAGAAAAGCGGTGGTCGTCTCAGTAAGATTTTGCAACAGCTGGAATACATTGATGCGAACACTG
This sequence comes from Desulfobulbaceae bacterium, assembly GCA_011391225.1. Classification (GTDB taxonomy): domain Bacteria; phylum Desulfobacterota; class Desulfobulbia; order Desulfobulbales; family Desulfocapsaceae; genus Desulforhopalus_A. The sequence goes on from JAABQY010000085.1 coordinate 4,430, forward strand.
TCGTTAATTTTCTCAGCCGGCAGCACAACTATCCTTCGGTCGTCATTAAAAACGAGCCACCATCAAAAGATGCTCTTAAAATTCTCCCCTACAGTGAAGCAAAAAAATATTTAGCTTTTCCCTTGCGAATGGCCGGCAACACCATGCAGATAACCATGGCCGAGCCTTGCGATGTGACGGCGGTGGAGGAATTGCAGAATCTGGTGAACAAGGAACTCTCCGTCTGTGTCTCCACCGAGGCGGATATTGTTGAAGCCTATCAAAAATACTACGGCATTGATGACGAGGAAGTAAAGTCATTTCTTGGTGTGGTTGAGGAGGCATCCGGAGAAATGGATGTCACGCAGGTCGATGACTTCGGATCGATTGTTGCCGAAGCTGCCGACGATTTTGAAATCGAAGGAGATTCTACCGATGACGTCGGCGAGCAGTTTGCCGCTTCCGACGCCCCGATCATCAAGCTTGTGAATGGCATTATGATCAAAGCTGTTCAGGATGGAGCTTCCGATATCCATGTTGAGCCCTACGAAAAAACCATGCAGGTCAGGTACCGTAAAGATGGCTCACTTTTTAAATCGATGAACCTGCCCCTGACCATAAAGAATGCCCTGGTCGCCAGGCTGAAGATTCTGGCGGGACTTGATATTACCGAGCGCCGAGTTCCGCAAGACGGGCGTATCAAAATGCGCATGGGAAAAAACCGTTCCGTTGATTTCCGTGTTTCTTCGCTTCCAACCCTGTTCGGGGAATCGGTGGTTCTGCGTATTCTTGACAAAGCGTCATTGAATGTTGATCTGACCAAACTCGGTTTTGAAGTGGAAACCTTCGAGATGCTGAAAAGGTGTCTTAGTCGGCCACAGGGCTTGCTGCTCGTCACCGGCCCGACGGGTTCAGGCAAGACGGTTACCCTCTATTCCGCCCTGAACTCGATGAACAGCGAGGATATTAAAATTCTCACTGCCGAGGATCCAGTCGAATTCAACTTCAAGGGAATTAATCAGGTAAACGTCCATAAAGAGATCGGCATGACCTTCGCTGCCGCATTGAAGGCCTTTCTTCGCCAGGATCCGGATATCATCATGGTGGGTGAGATTCGTGACATCGATACGGCGGAAATTGCCATCAAGGCGGCTATGACCGGCCATCTGGTTTTTTCGACACTGCATACCAACGACAGTGCGGCGACTATTGGTCGCCTCGTCGATATCGGTATTCCGCCATACATGCTTGCCTCCTCGGTCACCATGGTGCTTTCTCAAAGGTTGGGACGAAAACTTTGCAGCAATTGCAAAAAAATCGTCAAATATGAAACTTCAGAACTTGTTAAGATTGGCTTTCGCGAAGATGAAATCAATGATCTGACAATTTACGGGGCGAATGGTTGCCCGGAATGCAACGGTTTGGGCTACAAAGGGCGTGTCGGTTTTTTCGAACTCATGGAAATCACCGATGAAGTTGCCAAAGCTATAAGCGCCGAGGTACCTGAAGATCAGTTGCGAAAAATCGCCATCCAGGAAGGCATGACGCCCCTGCGTGAAGCTGCCCTAAAGAAAGTTCGGAACGGGATAACCAGCATAGAAGAAGCCCTCCGCCGGACAGTGGCGCACAGGGAAAGCCTTCCCGCTTACCTGGTCAACCCGGATCAGGAAAACTACGAAGATGGCGATGTGATTATCAGAGAAGGTAACAAGGATATCGACTTTTTTAAACTCATTAGAGGCGCTCTCACAGTTGTCAAGGGTGGCAAAAAAATTGCCGAACTGACTGAACCTGGAGAATATTTCGGGGAGATGGCCTCAATTACCGGAGAGCAACGCACAGCTTCGATTATCTCTCAGGGGCGATCGACCGTTAAACGCTACCCTGGTGATAAAATCATTGAAATTATTAATAAATATCCTGATGTCTCCAGTCATCTTTTCATAACCATGACGAAACGTCTGCAGAAATCCAATCAGATAATCGTTAAATTGGCTGGCGGAGGTGTGCGCAGGCCACCATCACCAGGTCCACCTGCGGGGCCACCTTCCTCGGATCGTATGTAAATATCGAACAGGCGAGTGATTTTCTCTTAAGCCCTTATGACTCCAGCCAGGAAGAATACGCTTTGTGTTGTTGCACTGCTAGATGGAAGACCCGGGCACGAAAAGCAAACCAGGGGCCTACTTCAAGCCTTGCAGGAGCAAATACCAGTTGAAGTGAGGGAGGTCCTTATTGAGCAGGTATCGCCGTTTACCTTGCTTCAGCAAATATTCCTTCTTTTCCTGCCGGGGAAAGGGTGGTCCCATCCACGAATGGTCGATGCCGATCTTTTACTGGGAACAGGCAGTAAAACCCATTTGCCTCTGTTGCTTTTCAAAAAAAGATACGCCATCCCTGCTGTAACCTGTATGTCACCGCCATTTTTCCTCCGCAACTGTTTTGATCTGTGTTTTGTTCCTGAACATGACGGGTTAGCGGAACGTCACAACATTGTAAATACAGCCGGTTCCCCGAACTGCTCACGAAACAAAGGGTGCCATCAGGAAGGTTGCGGTCTGATTCTGCTGGGCGGAGTTGATTTGAAAAGCCACTTTTGGGAATCGGCAAAAATCGCCAGTATGGTAAGACAAATCGTTCAGGGGGAAAGTATGCAACAATGGACCATTTCTTCCTCCCCACGGACTCCGCTGGAAACCGTCGACCTGATGCGAAAACTTGCCGCCGATTTCGCCAATGTGACTTTTTTTGATTACAAAGATACCCAACCAGGGTGGATTGAGAGGCAATATGATAATAACCGTTTGGTATGGGTGACCGCGGATTCGATTTCGATGATGTATGAGGCATTGACCGCCGGTTGCCAAGTCGGCATCATCCCTCTTCAATGGCGAAGAGAAAGCAGCAAGTTTAAAAAAAATGAGGATCTTTTGCAGAAGAAAGACCTCGTTATCGCATTTTCTTCCTGGAAACAGGGCAACGCCGCATGGCGTAAGCAAATTGAACTTAATGAAGCAGCGCGTTGTGCTGAACGGATTCTACAGAGATGGTGGCCGAAAAACTGACTGTCGTTCAGGTCCTCCCTGAACTTGATGAGGGCGGGGTAGAAGGTGAGACTCTTGATCTTGCCATATATCTGGCTCGAAATGGATATCGGTCTGTGGTTATTTCCGGAGGCGGACGGCTGGTGCCGCAATTGGAAAAAAACGGCTGTATCCATGTGCTTTGGCCGCATATCGGCGAAAAGAGTTGGCGTTGTCTGCAGTATGTCCCAAAGCTGCGGAAATATCTGCAAGACGAGCATGTAGATATACTCCACCTGCGCTCCCGCTTGCCGGCCTGGATCGGCTACCTCGCCTGGAAGCTTGTACCCGAAGATCAAAAACCTTCACTTATTACCACGTTTCATGGGTTTTATTCAGTCAATTCATACTCACGTATAATGACCAAGGGTGAAAAAGTCGCCGCAGTTTCCGAGACCATCAAGCAACATATAATTGATAATTACAAGATTGATAAAAGGCGGATCAGACTGATCCATGGCGGTTTTGATGTCCGCGACTTTTCTCCGGAAGCTGTTTCAGAAGAGCGTATACGTGTACTGCGGGAAAAGTGGCTTCCTGATAAGGAGGGGGTACCGATCATTGTTCTTCCAGGACGCCTGACTCAATGGAAAGGGCAGGACCTGCTTATTGAGAGTCTTGCTCGCATTAAGAATAAACAATTCATCGGGCTGTTGATAGGCGACACTCAGGAAAACCCCTCCTTTACCCGAAAACTGCTCGAACAAATTAAAAATCATGAGCTGCAGAATAAAATACTGCTCGTCGGCCATTGTACTGATATGCCGGCGGCGCTCCTCCTCGCCGATATTGTAGTTTCAGCATCTTCTACCCAGCCCGAGGCTTTCGGCAAAGTTGCCATCGAGGCTATGGCGATGGAAAAGCCGGTTATTGCCACGGCTCATGGCGGGAGTCTTGAAACCGTACTGCCCGGAATAACCGGCTGGCTGGTACCGCCCCTGGATCCAGTGGCCATGGCTTTAGCGATTGGCGAGGCTCTAGATAATCTTGAGCGTGCGGGGGAGCTGGGCAGGCAGGGGCGCAAGTGGGTTAATGAACGGTTCACCGCGAAAGCCATGTGTGAAAAAACCCTGGCTCTTTACCATGAAGTACATACAGCCAGGCATAAGAAAAGGCAATTCGATACTCTTACTGTAATGCAGTTGCTGCCAGAGTTGAATAGTGGCGGGGTAGAACGGGGTACCGTAGAAATGGGCCGTTATCTCGTCAGAAACGGTCATACGTCGATTGTCATTTCCGGAGGCGGGAGGCTGGTTGATCAATTAGAGAAAGAAGGCAGTATTCATGCCGAAAAAAAAATTGGTTCGAAAAGCCCGGCGGCACTCCTGCATATCTGGCCTTTGCGTCAGTTGATTAAAAAAAATCGTGTCAGTGTCCTTCATCTTCGCTCGAGAATGCCGGCCTGGATAGGCTATGCCGCTTGGCTGACCTTGCCGAAAAATGAGAGGCCCATACTTTTGACGACCTTTCACGGGTTTTATTCAGTAAATGCTTACAGTGAGATTATGACCAAAGGCGATGGGGTTATCGCCGTTTCAGAAACCATCAAGAAACATATTTTTGAAAAATATAAACGCAAGAACAGTGTCCGTTTGATATTTCGCGGCGTCGATGGGGAAGCTTTTGATCCGCTGCTGGTTGCAAAAGAGCGGGTTGAGGTATTAAGAAACACGTGGCGTATAGCCAGACACAAGCCTGTTTTGATGCTGCCCGGACGACTGACCAGACTGAAAGGTCAGGAGCTTTTTTTGCGAAGTTTGCTCCAGGTTAAACATACCAATTACCAGGCGGTGCTTGTCGGCGAAACCAGGGAAAATCCAAGCTACACTAATGAACTCAATGAATTTATTGAAAAAAACTATCTGAAGGACAGGGTTCAGCTCGTTGGTCATTGCAGCGATATGCCAGCCGCTTTTATCTTGGCGGATATAGTGTTGTCAACATCTTCTCTGGAGCCTGAGGCCTTTGGCAGAACAACTGTTGAAGCGATGGCCATGGGTAAACCGGTCATTGCTACGGCACATGGCGGGAGTCTCGAGACCGTTGTGCCCGGGAAAAATGGTTGGCTGGTTCAGCCTTCCGACCCCAAGTCCTTGGCTGCGGCAATCGATGATGCTTTGACCATAGGGAAAGAACAATTGCGGAAATTTGGTGAGAATGGTCGGCAAAGAGTTACCGAAAACTTCACTGCAGAAGCAATGTGCGAACAGACTTTGGCGTTTTATTATCAACTGATCGGCGAGAAAAATTCACACCATCCAGGTAACTGATACACTGCTAAAATGAGTGGCTTTGGACACTCAACACTCAACTCTCACTCGTCATTAAAGTGACGTTCAAGGAACGCACATTCATTGGGCGAAAGATCGAACTTTATAGCCACTTTCTCTAGCAACTGACGGCGCTTTTTCTCAGGTTTGCAGGCTATAAGCTCCGACAGCTCCTGGATGACCTTCTTCATTTTATCGCCCGGCGGGTGAATGGTATTCGTTGGCATAATCACCTCCCTGGATAGGTTTTTGCAGTTTAATCGTTGATCGGTGCTAAAACAACACCCGACAGGGACGGTAGAGTTATTCTTGTGTGATATGACGCCTGCGCATAGGGCGCGGAAATTGACTCATAGATGGTTTTATCACTACCATCCGAGCCACCGTAGCGGGAATAGTCTGAGCAGAAAATCTCCTGATACCGACAAGCATCCGGCAAACCGATCTTATAGTCGGAGAAAACCTGCGGCGTGTAGTTGAAAACAGCCACCAGATGATCCCGCTGATTTTTACCGAATCTCGCAAAGGAGATTATGGAATTGTTTCTGTCCTCAAGATCTAGCCAGGAAAAACCTGCACCGCTGAAATCCAGCTCCCACAATGCCCGGCGAGATGTGTACATCTGGTTGAGATCACCTACAAATGTTTGCAACCCACGATGATATTTATTGTCTTCCAATAGGTGCCAGTCAAGGCTCTGTTTGCAATACCATTCTGACCATTGGCCAAATTCTCCACCCATAAAAAGGAGTTTTTTGCCAGGGTGCATCCACATGGTCAAGAGTAGCAAACGGAGATTGGCGAATTTTTGCCAGAGATCCCCGGGCATTTTTTCGATCAACGATTTTTTGCCATGCACGACCTCGTCGTGGGAAAGCGGCAGGACGAAGTTCTCGGAAAAGGCATACATAATCGAGAAGGTAAGGCTGTTGTGGTGATGTTTGCGAAAAAATGGATCTTTAGAAAAATAATTAAGGATATCATTCATCCAGCCCATGTTCCATTTAAATCCGAAACCAAGGCCACCATGGTTTGTCGGTTTGGAAACGCCATAAAAGCTGGTAGATTCTTCGGCGATCAACAGAGTGTTGGGAAAGAGTTGATAGACGATGGCATTAAGGTGGCGTAGAAATTCGATGGCTTCAAGGTTTTCCTTGCCGCCGTAGCAATTTGGTAGCCATTCCCCATCTTTTCTTGAATAATCAAGATAGATCATTGATGCCACAGCATCGACCCGAAGCCCGTCAATGTGGTATTTATCGAGCCAAAACAAGGCATTGGCGATGAGATAATTGCTCACCTCATTGCGCCCGTAGTTATAGATATATGTTCCCCATTCAGGATGTGAGCCGCGCCGGTAATCTTCATGTTCATAGAGAGCCGATCCATCAAACTTGCCAAGACTGTGTGCATCTTTAGGAAAGTGGGCTGGCACCCAGTCTAAAATAACTCCCAAATCATTCTGGTGACAGGTATCGACAAAGAACATAAGGTCTTCCGGCGTGCCATACCTGCTGGTAACGGAGTAGGGTGCAGTCACCTGGTATCCCCACGATTCATCCAATGGATGCTCCATAACCGGCATCAATTCTATATGGGTGAAGCCCAACTGTTTCGCATAGGGAATGAGCGTGCCGGCAAGCTCCTTGAAAGTCAGAAATCTTTCAGGATCGCCGGGATCCCTCTGCCACGAACCAGGGTGGACCTCGTAGATTGACATGGGTCGGTCATAGGGTGCGATTGTTTTTTTTGCCTCTTGCCACTGGCGGTCATTCCAGTTGAAAGTATCGATCGCCCTGACAACTGACCCCGATTTGGGCCGCAGTTCACCGTAAAATTGAAAGGGATCGGATTTTTCCAGAATGTCGCCCTGTTGGGATTTTATATGGAACTTATAGATTTCTTCCTGCTGCAGATGAGGGAGGAAAAGCTCCCATATTCCTGATGCCCCGAGAGAACGCAGCGGATGAACCCGACCATCCCAACCGTTGAAATTGCCGATGACTGAAACTGCCCGGGCATTGGGTGCCCAAGTTCTAAAAACGGTTCCGGTAATATTGTGGCATGTTGTCGGATGAGCACCCATATGCTCGTACAATTTGTAATTTCTTCCGGCATTGAAAAGGAAACGGTCTTGCTCACCGAGGAGCACCGGAAAACGGTAGGGGTCATTGGTGATCATCACCACGCCGCTGTGGAAAAGAATTTCATAGCGGTAGGAGTAAGGATTAAGGAGGGGGTCAGTCAAGTCTTTGGTGTCGAGAACCGTCTCGAACAGTCCCTCCGCGGAACTCCTGATCATGGCAATTGATATACCGGGGAGAAGTAGATTAACCTCCCGAGCATGTGGTTGAAATGTCCGGAGTGTTACCATGTCAATCTTCGGCACATGAAAATGGCAACCGAGAAAATGGAAGGGATCGTGGTGGTCGCAGGTTAAAATTTTATCTAAATCACTCTTCATTGCAGTCCTCGAAAGAAGATGGCATCGCTTATAAAAGATAATGT
>JAABQY010000086.1 GCA_011391225.1 Desulfobulbaceae bacterium
CTGGCCGAGAGAATCAACAGCAGGGAACCGGTCCTCCTTCTTTTCGGTACAGCTCATGGACTCGCCCCCGAAATTATTGCTTTGTCGGATACAACACTGCCCCCAATAAAGGGTGGTACAGATTATAATCATCTTTCGGTTCGCTCGGCTGCGTCAATAATCCTTGACAGGCTGCTCGGATCATGAAAAATTGGCTAAAAACAATTCAACCACTGAATTTCATCCTCCTTTCCTTCAACCAATAAAAGACCTTATGAGCACAATAATTGAAAGAATCAATTTGGAACAAATGCGGCAGGATCACCCCGACTTTCGGCCTGGCGATAGCGTGAAAGTACATATCCGCATCATTGAGGGCAGCAAAGAACGCGTTCAGGTATTTCAAGGCGTTGTTACCAGAATCAAACATGGCACTATGGATGCGTCGTATACTGTACGGAAGATCTCTCATGGTGTTGGTGTCGAGAAAACCTTCGCCCTGCATAATCCCCGTATCGAAAAAATTGAACTGCTTACTAAAGGCCGAGTCCGTCGCGCTCGTCTCTACTACCTTCGCAATCTTACAGGAAAAGCAGCCCGTATCCGTGAGCGTAGTCTGCAACGATAGTTCTTTTCAAATCATCACCAGGCCATCACTGACACAGGCCGCTTCGGCCGTCAGTGATAACCCGGTGTCGGTTGCATTTTTGTGGTTTGGCAATGCAAAGAACGCTTGTCGGCTGTAGCCACGGCAAGGACAATTTCTCCCTTGAGCGAGCCCTCTATTCTCAGGGACTGGTGCGTGTCGCCGGCAGTGATGAGGCTGGACGGGGCCCCCTCGCTGGCCCAGTTGTCGCCGCTGCGGTAATTCTGCCGACAGACTGCACACATTCTATTTTTCTTGACTCAAAGATCCTGCGACATGCAAGGCGAGTTGAACTCGAAAAACTGCTCTGCGGCATGGGTGCCAGGATAGGCATCGGCATCGTTTCCGAGCGGCACATCGATCGCATCAATATCCTCCAGGCATCTCTTCTAGCCATGAAGTTGGCTGTGGAAAACATGTCCGGCCCACCTCCCGATTTCATCCTTGTCGACGGCAAATTTACCATTCCGGTCGCTATTGCCCAGGAAGCCTTGATTAAAGGCGAATCGAAAAGCGCCTCCATTGCCGCCGCCAGCATCGTCGCGAAAGTCACAAGGGACCGGCTTATGGACAGCATACACACCCAGTATCCGGTCTACAATTTTATTAAAAACAAAGGCTATCCGACTCGGCAACACCGCTTGGCCATAGAAATCCATGGCCCATGCCCGGTGCATCGTATGACCTTCAGGGGAGTCAGGGAATATGTTGAATAGTCGGCAAAACCTCGGGAAAATTGGTGAAGATATTGCCGCAGATTTTCTCAGCAAAAACGGATACACCATACTGACAAGGAACTATCGCTGTTGTCTCGGAGAAATTGATATTATCGCAAAAATACGTGAAGTTCTCGTATTTATAGAAGTTAAAACCAGAATGGGCGATGCCTACGGCTCCCCTGCTGCTGCAGTAACACTGAGAAAACAACGACAAATCAGTAAAACCGCCCAGTACTATCTGGCTGAACGTAATCTTTTTGATGCCCCAGCAAGGTTCGATGTTGTCTCCATTATAACGAACCCCAGTCAACAAGCTCAGATAGAAATCATTCCCAGCGCATTTGATCTTTGCCAAGAGTAATACGGCTGCTTACATTTTTAACGTCATATAGCGAATGCTCTTTGCTTGCCGGAAATAAAGTTTTACACAAAGGCAAGTCTGCATTTTTCCCCCACTTGCATAATACGATTTTCGCGGTACACTGTTTTTATGGTTAGAATTGGTATTACAATGGGTTGTCCGGTCGGGATCGGCCCGGAAATCATTCTCCGCTATTTTTCTGAGGTCACCATACCCGCTGGTGTACAGCCGGTTATTATCGGCGATCCGAATGTTCTTGGACGACTCGCCGCAGAGCTGAAAATTCCTGCCCCTTTCGTCATCTGGCAGCCGGGTACACCTCTACCGGTCAGCGCAGTCCCGGTGGTACAGGCCTCTTCCCTTTCCCCGGATAGCCTCATCTGGGGCTGCCCCGATGCAGCAACCGGAAAGGCTATGGCAAGATACATCGAGACCGGTGTTACACTTACCCGCCAGGGAATTTTCCATGGACTGACGACATGCCCCATTTGCAAAACATCCCTCAATGCTGCCGGCTTCCCTTTTCCAGGCCATACCGAGATGCTTGCCAGCCTCACCAAAACAGATGATTACGCCATGATGATGGCCGGCAACAAGTTAAAGGTCACCCTGGTGACCATTCACCGCCCCCTCAAAGAAGTAGCGGCGGCCCTTTCCATTGCCGAGATTTACCGGTCGATTCGTCTCAGCCACACTGCGCTGCTGGTTGATTTCGGCATTCCTCAGCCACGTATTGCTGTTGCAGGGCTCAATCCCCACGCCGGCGAGAGTGGACTTTTCGGCGATGAAGAGGAGCGTCTTATTACCCCGGCCATTGCTTATGGAAGACAGCATGGTTTAAACGTCAGTGGGCCTTTTCCACCCGACATCATTTATTATAAGGCTGCTCTGGGTGAATACGATGTTGTGGTATCCATGTACCACGATCAAGGGCTTATCCCCTTCAAGCTTCTGCACTTTGAAGACGGGGTGAATGTCACCCTCGGTCTGCCCATTGTCCGCACCTCGGTTGATCATGGCACGGCATATGATATTGCCGGCAAAGGTCTGGCAAAACATACCAGCCTGGCTGAGGCTGTGCTGCTTGCCGCAGCCATCAGCACCAATCGGGCAACATTTCACGAAAGGGGAAGACAACGCATATGAGTAACCGGCAGAGGCATGGAAAATTGATTGTCTTTGAAGGCACCGATGGAACCGGTAAGACCACCCAGCGTGACCTGCTTGGTCGCTATCTACAAGGCATAGGATATCAGGTAGTTATTACCAAGGAACCAACCAATGGACCATATGGCATGCAAATCCGCGATCTGTACAGCAACAGGAATAAATACAGCCGCGAGGAAGAGCTTGAGCTTTTTCTTGCCGACCGCAGACAGCATGTCAACGACCTTCTCCTGCCAAATCTCCTTTTCGACAAAATTATTCTTTGTGATCGGTATTATTTTTCCACCGCCGCCTATCAAGGAGCCCTTGGTCTTAACCCCGAAGCCATCATCGCACTCAACGATTTCGCCCCTGAACCTGACCTTGTCCTACTTTTTCAGGCGCATCTTGACATAGGTCTCACACGCATCACCGCCGGCAGAAAAGAAACACCGAACAACTTTGAACAACGCGAATTCCTGGAAAAGGTTGCCGCCATCTTTGCCGCCATCAAACGGCCATATATTCGCAAGATAGACGCATCGGGGACGGTTGATGACGTCCACCGTTTGGTTGTTGGGCACGCGCTTGAACTGTTGCAGCCCGCACTGGCTGCGACAATGGACTGACACATGAATGGTAAAAAAATCCTTTTCACACTCTGCTGTTGTCTCCTTCTTCCCTCCTGTACCGTTTACCAGAAGGCCGGCAATGTCGTTACCGCGCCCGCCCAAGAAGAGGCTGATGTTGATCTTTCCTGTTCCTATTTCTATTTTCTCTGGGGCTCCCATGCTGAATTCACCTCGCGCTACGCCGAGGCCTTTGAGGCCTATGAAAAAGCTCTGATCTGCGATCCGAAAGTCAGTTATCTCCGGGAAAAGATCCCGATACTCCTATTGAAAATGGGTGAATATGAAAAGGCCGCGACCTGGCTGCGTCAAGCCCTGAAAGACCGCCCGGATGAAAACAACAACCGGCTTTTTCTGGCAAGCCTGTATATTCAACAGGATAAACTTCCCGAGGCCATCAAGCTCTATTACGAGGTACTTGAGCGCGATCCCGACAACGAAAGCGTACACCTGCGCCTCGGCCTGCTCTACAGTCATCAGGAAGAGTACGAAAAAGCAGAAAAAATTTTTCGTCAGCTTCTTAAAAAAAATGGCAACTCCTATTTTGCCCGACTGTCCCTGGCGCGTCTTTTAAAACAAACTGAAAAACCTGAAGAAGCCGCTCAAGAATATGAAAAGGCCCTTGAGCTCAATTGGTCAAGGGAACTGGCCTACGAACTTGGCAATTATTTTACCGGCCTGAAAAAACATGATGATGCTCTGCGCCTTTATACCTCGATTACCGAGAGTGATCCCTTTGATGAAAGAGCAAGGCTCAGCAGGGTGCAAGCCCTTCTCGATATGAGCAAAGACGACGAGGCCCTCGAAGAATTAAAAAATATCAGCACGTTCAGCAAGAATCCGACAAACATCGAAATTATCATCAGCAAGGTTTTGCTGCGTAAAAATGAAGTGCAACAAGCCAAAGACATCCTTGAACGGCTGGCCCGGGAAACGACCACCTCCGAACCCCGCTATATGCTCGCCCTCCTCGCCTACAAAGAGGAAAATTACTCTTCAGCACTTTCTCATCTCGCCCTGATTTCACCAGGCAGTGCTGATTTCGAGGATTCAGTATATCTGCAAATCCGCATCTTCAAAGAATCCGGCGATAAAGACAAAGGCGTTGCCCTCCTGCGAAAACATATCGCCAAAGAAAACAGTCGCCGACCTCTTTTTTACGCCCTGCTCGCCACACTTTACCACGAGAGAAAGGAAGATCCTGCTGCCATTTCTCTGCTGGAGGCAGCAGTTTCCATCTATCCCGATAATCCTCAATTATTTTTTGATTATGGCTTGATACTTGACAAAAACGGCATGGAGGAGCAGGCGATCACCAAAATGATGCGCGTTCTGGAATTGCAACCGAACCATGCCGAGGCCCTGAATTTTATAGGTTATAGCTGGGCCGACAAGAACATTCGCCTGAAAGAGGCACTCGAATATATCGAGAGGGCGGTTGCCTTGAAACCGGATAACGGGTATATCGTCGACAGCCTTGGCTGGATATACTATCGCCTCGGTGACTACCAGAGAGCTGTAAAGGAACTCAACCGCTCTCTCGAACTGGAGCCGGGAGACCCCCATATCCATGAGCACTTAGGCGATGCATACCGTTCCCTCGGCAAGCGGGGGGAGGCACTTCAGCAATACAGAAAAGCCTTGGAGATGTTTGAAGATAAAAAGAAAAAAGCTGCAATACAGGAGAAAATTGATGCCCTGGAAAAACAACAATAGCTCTGCCTTCCTGCATACCGGCTTGATCCTGCTGGCTGCCCTGATTTTTTCAGGGTGTGCCGGAAAGCCATGGACGACCCCCCTTGACGGCGACCGCTTCAACGAAACCCTCCAGCTCATTGATTCCCTCAACTTGGATAATCAGGCATGTGGTCAGAGCCTCGACGGCGATTTGGCCCTTTTCTATGTAGACCCACTGGATAAAAAGGCCTTGAGCGGCTATCTGCAGTTTTCCATACCCGGATCCTACAAATTCGCGGTCGCCAATCCTTTCGGGCAAACTATCATGGCCATCGCCGGAGACCAAAAGTCGTATCAGGCTGTCATAGTTCCTGAACATAAGTATTTATCCGGCAGCCTCCGTTCCTTTGGTCTTCGTCATGATGTCCCGGCAGAGATACTCAAAGGACCGTGGGGAGAGTGGCTGACAGCCAGAACCTTACGGCCCGGCAACACAATCAGTGCCATCCATGAAGACAAAAATGGCCGAGGTTTGTGGATTTCTTTTCGTCACGGAACCGCTGAACCGGCCGGGATGAGCCATCTGCTACTTGAACCGGTCAGCAAACTCCCCCTTTCCCGTATTCTGGAAAATGGTGCTGGAAGAATCGTTGCCGAAGTAACCTATGGCGACTGGATACAACAAGGAGAGTGCCGCCAGCCCCAGGAAATAAACATAACCGGACTCGACTACGGTGTCGACATCCGTCTCAAACTGTCTAATGTCAAGCTGACCAGCCAAGCCAAAAATTATAGTCTACCTGTTCCGTCCGGATACACTCAACAGCTTCTACCCTAAGGCCAAATCAACGGGATGAGCAGTTAAAAAGAATCCTCATAAAAACATACGGTGAGTATTTGTGAATGGTTAATCGCCCTTATTGGCCGACTTCCCCGGCGACAGCTCATTCACTATCAAGATAAAGAGATTGTCCTTCTTGAAGAAGACCTGCTGTAAATCGTAATCCCTGTTAGGAGAGAGATTGAGTACTACACGGAGCTTATCGGGTTTGCTGAGCTTAGAGGTAACGATCCGCTCAACGTATTTCCCTTTGGCAACAATATTTTCCTCAACCCCTTTACCGAGGTCCATGCCGACAAAATCGCATAAAACACGAGGATTGTCCTTTTCCACGGCGGAAACCACCGGCGGTTGAAAAGAGGTTAAATGAAACAGCACCATCTCACCCTTGCTGGAGGAATCGTCAAAGGAGACATTAAGGAGTTGTGGAACTTCAGTTTTTGCTGCCGCGGTTGCAGAAGTGAGGGGAGCAATGGCGTTTTGCTTGGCGGCAGCAGCGACCACTTTCTTCGCAGGCTCCGGGGCAGGAAAAACCGGAGGTAGCGGTCTTTCCTCGACAAGTTTGGCAACTACCCCTTCCGTTGAGGGTGGCTGAGAAATTGCGGGTTCCAACTTCACCACGGGTAGGGCTTCTTTCGTCAGTTGTTCCTGAGAGTTGGGGAAAAGCTCGATGATGAGGCTGTTGTCCGCCTCGGAATAATTGCTGGTATGGCGGACGGGGATCTGCTTGGCAAGATCGACAACGACCCTGATCTTCTGTTCAGGGACCTGATGTCCGCCCGTGCGAATGTTTGTGGCCAGCTTGCCGTCGACAAGAGGCATGACACTTTTGCCGGTATACGTACTGTTAAGGAAATCGATGACCAGGCGGGGATTGTCACCTTTCATGGTAAAGATTTTCGGCACGGTCTGGCCACTTAACTTGAAAATCAATTTCTCCTCAGTTTCAGAGCCGACCTTATGAGAAATCGATTCGATTACCACCGCAGCAGGTGGTGCAGCAAAGGTTGCTGACGGCGACACAACAATCATCCCGGCTAAAGCGACAAGAAGAGATGCTAACCATTTCATCAGACACATCCTTTTTTTGCATATTAAAACCAGTGTTTATCCAAAACAACATAGTATATCTTAATTGAATACATCATCCTGACTTGAAAAGTCAATGAAATTTCAGTAAATGGTGGAGCATATGAGATTGAATAATCTCAGAAATCTGGCCTCCACTCAGACATTTGCACCGGCAATCTTTTCTGGGAACCCAATGACCGACCAAACGCATCTTACCTCAATTGCCAAACCTGGTCGCTATCTCGGCCATGAATATAACTCAGTACAAAAGAACTGGGAATCCGTGAAGAGCCGCTTTGCCCTGGTCTTTCCCGACCTCTATGAAATCGGCATGTCGCATCATGGACTGCAGATCCTCTATTATCTTTTAAACAGACAGAAAGAAGTCCTGGCGGAACGATGCTACTGCCCGGACCTCGACATCGAGATTTTGCTGCGTCAAAAAAAACAAGTACTCACCAGCCTTGAATCATCGCGGCCGCTAAACGATTTTGATGTGATCGGCATAACCCTGCCTTACGAGCTCTGCTACTCCAACATCCTGACACTTCTCAGCCTTTCGGCCATTCCCTTTTATTCTCGAGACCGCGACAGCTCCTATCCCCTGCTCCTTGGTGGCGGTGCCGGGTCTTTTAATCCGGAACCGGTCGCTGATTTTTTTGATGCCATTCTGCTGGGTGACGGCGAGGAAGCCGTTATCGAAATTAGCCATATCCTAGCCAGGCATAAAGCCACCGATGGCAGTAAACCAGATCTGCTGTACCGACTCGGTGAGATTGACGGGGTGTACATTCCCGCCCATTTCCAGCCGGACTATAATGAACTTGGCAACATCCAAGCAATTCGCCGAACGGCCGGAAACAAGGATCTCGTTCGTCGCAGAATTCTTTCAGATCTCAACGCCATTGAACATCTCAAACAACCCATCGTTCCCAATGCCAAGATTGTTCATGATCGTTTGGGGATCGAGATTGCCCGCGGCTGCACCAGGGGATGCAGGTTTTGCCAGGCGGGAATCACCTACCGACCGGTGCGGGAGAGAAGCCCGGAGCAAATTATGGAGCTGGCCGAAAGCGGTATAAATAACTCAGGTTTTGAAGAACTCGCCTTGTTGTCTCTTTCCACCGGTGATTATAGCTGCCTGGAACAGGCTCTCCCGGCACTGATGGACAAATTTTCTAACAGGTTCATTTCCATCGCCATGCCTTCAATGCGTGTCGGAACCCTCACCCCCACCGTCATGGAGCAGGTTAAACGAGTGCGCAAGACCGGCTTCACCCTTGCGCCCGAGGCCGGCAGTGAAAGGTTGCGACGGGTCATCAACAAGGGCATTACCGAAGAGGATCTTCTGGCTACCTGCAACGCTGCTTTCAGTGCCGGCTGGCAGAGCATCAAGCTCTATTTCATGATCGGTCTGCCAACCGAGACAGATGAAGATATTCTCGCCATTGCCGAACTCGCAAAAAAAATTCTCACAGATCGCAGTAAAGGTGGGGGCCGAGGAAAAAGGCAGATTACCATCAGTGTCGGCACTTTTGTCCCCAAACCGCACACGCCTTTTCAGTGGGAAAGACAGCTCAGCCTGGAAGAGAGCAAGGAGCGCATCGGAAGAATTAAAAGAAGCCTTCCCTTCAAAGGCTGTAATCTCCGTTACCATAGCCCGCGTCAAAGTTTTCTCGAAGGTGTCTTCTCCCGCGGCGACCGGCGCCTCGCACAACTCATTGAAAAGGCCTGGAATGACGGGGCACGCCTTGACGGCTGGGACGAGCACTTTGATCTTGCCCGCTGGCAAAATGCAGCCGAGAGCTGCGGCCTGTCCTTGGAATCTTATCTGCATGCCCGGGGAACAGAAGATGTTTTACCGTGGCAGCACCTCTCTTCCGGCGTAGCCCAGCAGTTCCTCCTTGATGAACTGGCGAAGGCTGGCACTGAAGAATACACTCCCGACTGTCGCTACCACGCCTGCCAGAAATGCGGCCTCTGTGATTTTAAAACCCTTATGCCGCAAGTCTGCAGACGTGACAACTCTCCTTTGCCGGAATGTCCACCGGTCACCTTGGAAACAAAGGGAAATGTTCCCGAGAAAGGCCTACCTGCCGGCCATTACAAGTATATCGTCCACTACAGCCGTCTGGGAAATATTTGCTATCTCGGTCACCTGGAGATGTTGCAGGGTATTTTTCGCACGCTGCGTCGGGCCAATATCAAGACAAATTTCAGCCAGGGTTTCAACCCCTCACCTAAAGTTTCTTTCGGACCCGCCCTGGCTGCCGGAACAGAGAGCCTCGTCGAATTCTTCATAATGGATCTCCCCGAACCTCTAAAAAGCTGTGCGGCAACTGCAGCGGCTCTCAACGAAAAACTCGTTCCTGGCCTGACGATTACGAAAATCCACGCCCATTCAGGCAAAGTGCCACAAAGCCTCCTTACCTCCTATACCCTCACCATTGCAAGAGTACTTACCGAACAAGAGAAAGAGCGCACCAGGGAATTCCTCAGCAGTGAAAGATATCCGGTTACCAAAACGAGAAAGGGGAAAACCAGCGAAATCGACATCCGTCCCCTCATTCCCCTGCTGAATATCTCGGGTCCTACTTCCATCCACCTTGAGATGGTCGGAATCAGCACGCAACCGGGGATCAAACCGATTGAGGCCCTGGCGCAGATCCTTGATCTTACTCAAGAGGATGTCCTGGCTACTAAGATCCTCAAAACCGCCTGGCGATCGATGGATATTAATTAATTACCGCAGATCCTAAAAAAAACATGAATCATTCGTCGATTTACCCGATTCTCGTAAAAACCATGCCAGCCATGCTCGCTTATATTAGGCTTTGCCTTTTTTTTCTTTTCACTATCGGCGTGGCTGCCCCACCTCCTGCAGGCGCCCAGGACGATGTGCAGCGTCTGATCAATAACGGCGGGTACAGTGTCGAAGACGGCAGTGGCCGACATGCATACCGAGAGAACGATCTTTTTGTTCCCGCCTCCACTATGAAGGTTCTCACCAGCCTGATCGCCCTGGAACTCCTCGGCCCGGATTACCGTTTCGAAACACATATTTTCCTCGACAGCCGGGGAAATCTTTATATCAAAGGATACGGCGATCCTCTTCTTACTTCGGAGATTCTCCTTGAGCTCGGCAAAAAACTCGCGGAAATGGGGGTGCGGCAATTGCAGTCAATCTCTCTTGATGACAGCACCTTTGACCTGCGAGGTGAAACAGCAAGCGAAGAAAATTCGGCAAAGAGCTATGACGCTCCCAACGGCGCTCTGGCAGTTAATTTTAATACCGTTTCCTTGGTTGTAAGTGCAAAGGGCAGGATCAGTTCAGGAGAATCACAGACTCCGCTCCTCCCCTTGATGCGAGAAATCGCGGTTGGCCTTGCACCCGGTTCGCATCGCCTGAACGTCAACATGCTCCCTCCTCAACCTGGAAAATCTCCGACTCTGCGCTATGCCGGGGAACTTTTCACGGCCCAGCTGAAACAGGCTGGCATTACCATACGGTATCCTTGTAAAATCCAGGCGACACCCAGAATTCTTAAGCCCATTCTTATTTATAAAGGCCGATCAAGTCTTGAGGAAATCATCAGGGAATGTCTGAAATATTCTAATAATTTCATAGCAAACCAACTATTCCTGGCATGTGGTATTCGCGCTTACGGCCTGCCGGCCACATGGGCAAAATCCCGACAAACCTTTACTGATTATACAGCCACCACCCTCGGCATACCCAAGGGCCTTGCGGTAGTAATGGAAGGGGCCGGCTTGTCTCGGCAAAACCGCATCAGTCCCGCTGCCTTCATCCAGGTACTGAACCGCTTTAAACCGTTCGCAGCCCTCCTCAGTCAGCGGGATTCAATCCCGGTGAAGAGCGGTACCCTTACCGGTGTCTATTGCTTTGCAGGCTACTTCCCGAAGGGCGAGACGCTCATCCCCTTTGCCATTTTTCTTAATCAAGCGGAAAACAATAGAAAACAACTACTCAAAGAACTCCAACTCCTCACTCTTGGATCTGCCGCCGCTCTCTGAGGTCATACCACGCTTTAAAAGAAAATGATAATGTGCTTGCCATTTACCACTTCCTTACCTACCAATGGAAACCATTGAACAATACTTCCACTTTCCACTTTTAAATTTTTTCTTGTCTTCACGGAGGTTTGCATGACACCTTTCAGCCGCGCCACAATACTCGCCAGCTCTGTGTTATTTGTCTTTACTTGTAGTCTTTCAGCCTGCGGCGCCCCCCCTGCCGGCAACGTCGAAAATGGGCAAAAGTGGTATAAGATGAACAACTGCAATGCCTGCCATGGCGAGAAGGGTAATGACGGTCGCGGCCCGAATATTGCTGCCATAGATATGAGCTTTGGCAGCTTTGTTAAAAAACTCAGAAAGAAAGATGCCCCGATAATGCCGCCTTACCCCGAATCGAAAATCTCCGAACAAGATGCAGCAGACATATATGCCTTTCTGAAGAGTGGCAAATAGCGCCAGTTGTCGGACAGTCGGGCAATGAAAAATATTGCAAATTGATTGTGTTTTTTTATCAGGAATGGTTACTCATATCAGTAGAACAGCAGCAGACGTTAATGGCGGGTCCAACCAGGACCGGCTTCATGTTCATCATCAAGGAGAATGCTATGGTTGAAAGCCTCTATGCATTTCTGGCAGCCGTTGGGTTTACCCACCCTCTCCATCCCATGCTCACCCATATCCCTATGGGAATGATTATTGGTATGGTGATTTTTTCTCTGCTCAGCTTCATATGGAAAAATATTAATTTGGCCGAGACGGCTTTTCATTGTTCCGTTCTTGCCCTGCTCTCCGTAGGTCCGGTCATTGCTGCCGGGGTCCTTGACTGGCTGCACCTACAGCAAGGAGAATGGAACACGTTGATCATTATTAAAATGGTCCTTGGGGCGATACTTACCATTTTTTTGGCTGTGTCGGTGGTTCTAAAGAAAAAAGGTGCAAGTCCGGCGAAGATGTTGCTTTTCTATCTTCTCTGCCTCGCCTGTGCCGGAGGATTAGGATATTCAGGTGGAACCCTGGTGTATGGCTGATGATTTTTACCGCCGTGAGCCCATACATGCACATTGAGGTCGACAGCCATACCCACACAATCGCCAGCGGTCATGCCTACAGCTCCCTTGGTGAAAATGCTGCCGCCGCTGCGGCT
>JAABQY010000087.1 GCA_011391225.1 Desulfobulbaceae bacterium
ATTTATAACCATTTCCTTACGGCTCCTTATGCCGTTATAAGCATGCCTTCGGCCATGTTATTTTTTTTACAACGGCTTAATGTACAGGGGCGGCCCCGGTTGCCTGTCCTTTTACCGGTCCGCCCCGCTGCCGAACCGGCTCTAATGGCCGATCTTCAGTCCCAATCCTTCAAAGAGCCACATGAGTCCAAAGCCATACCATAGGGTATATGCCACATAGAAGGCCAGGGCAAAAATAACCAAGGCGATTTTTTCCTGCCAATTCTCCGCCTTGACGCCATAGTAGTTATAGGCGGGTTCCAGAGCCTTTTTTTGGACATCAGCAAAGGGTTTGGCGTCCTCAAATTTTTCTTGTTTGGTCAGATCAGTGCTGATTTTCTTAAACAGGATGTGCCAATTATACACGGCCTGTTTTTCTGAAAAACCATATTTGTCAGCGATCGGCTTACCATCATTTTTGAACATGAAGTCGGCATCGATCAGACTGGCCTTGAGAATAAGGGACATATCGCCCTTGATTGTCATTTCTTTTCCGGCAGCGGTTGCCTGTACGCCACTGGCAGTAAGCTGTTTGGCCGTTTCCGTCACCCTCTTTTCGTCATCGAATTTCAGTTTGACTTCAAGCACCTTACCGGCCAACTTTTCGACTTTCTTCATCGATTCGGGAATGAAGTACGACGACCCCTTGGAAATCATATTGAACAGATTGTCCATATAGTCAAGGCCATTGATCTTTCCCGGAAAAACCGGCATGAAGATGACCGCCAGCAGGATAAAGAAGGTGAGCAGCATGAAGATGCCGCGTGTCTTGAGTTTTGCTTGCATGCTCATATCAATGGACCTCCGTTTTCAATTTGGAAATATTGCTGAAAAAGGCGTAGAATACCCAGACAGCAAAGGCCCCGATAACTAAGAAAAACAGGGTATTGCCAACCATGCCGAGAATTTCGCCAAGTTCCTTGGTGATCTTGATATAGCCGAGACTCTGCAGTTTTTCGGGCAGGGCGAAGAAGCGGTTGATGAAACCGGCGGTGACCGCCAGAGCGAAAAATCCGCGAATCATGATCCCCGGAACTACCTTGGTTACCAGTGAACCAACCTGCACGCCGATGAGGGAACCAAGGAGCATGCCCATGGCAAGGGTGTAGAAGACGAAGCCGTAGAGTGCGTATTGGCTGAGAGCGCTGTAACCGGCGGTGAAGACGATCTGAAAAATGTCGGTACCAACAGTCGTCATCGAAGAGACACCAAGGCCGTAGACGAAAATCGGGAAGGTAAGAAAGCCGCCGCCAACGCCCATAATCGAAGCGGCAAGGCCTACAATCAGCCCGCTCAACACCAGGAAGAGTGCCGAAATCTTCCGACCACCGGGGGTGATGCCTTCATCGAAGGTCAGCATCGGCGGGATATTTACCGACTGCACTTTTTTGCCGAGCGGCGGAATTTCCTCAGCGCCGGCAACTTTCTTACCGCTGGCCTCACCTCTTCTTGCCGAAAAATAATCCATAAGGGCATAAAAAGACAGGAAACCGAGGATAAAGACATACACCGAGGTAATGAACAGGTCACTCAGCACCGGGTTCAGGTCGTAGAGATAGCGGTTAAGCATGCCGCCAAGTGTCGCCCCGACCAATGAACCGATCAGGAAGGTCACCGCCAGCGATACCGAGATATTACCGAGTTTCCGGTGCAGCACGCTGCCCATGATCGCCTTGGCAAAGATATGAAAAAGGTCGGTGCCGACCGCCAGAATACCTTTGACACCGGCGCTCATCAAAGCAGGGGCGATAATGAAGCCACCGCCTGCCCCAATGCAGCCGGTGATCAAACCGGCGCAGAGGCCAACAAAAACCGAGGCGAAAAAGATCAGATTGGTATAATACGACGGCATGTAGGCCGACTTGCCGCCCAGGGCATTGGGCAAGCCTTCCCCGTCACCGGCGGCAATGGCAATACCACCAATTAATATCGGCAGCAGCATAAGGAGGAGGACACCCTTCCTCTTGCGACTCTTCAAAATGTTGGTCGACATCTCCAGTTCCCAGCGGGCGTGGGCCTCGGACCCCTGCACCATCAGGTTGTAAAAGTCCTTGAAACAGCTCATAATGCACTCCTCTTCAAAAAAAATAATATTTACAGAATACAGTCAAACGCACCATCCCCCGACAGAGCAGATCAAGCGGGCTTGGACATATTCCTTTTTATTTGTGCTTGTTCAATTTTTTCCTGGTGTAAACGTTTCTTTTCGTTGGCGTCAGCCAGTTTTTCAAGGAGAGGCTCAAGTTCAATGGGTTTCATCAGATAGTCAAAGGCTCCCAGCTTCATACCTTCAATTCCCGAATCAACCGAGGCGTGACCGGTCAGCAGCACCACTTCAACCAATGGCTTCATGTTGCGAATCCGCCGCAGGGTCTCAATACCGTCCAAACCGGGCATTTTCACATCGAGAAGCACGACGTCGGTGTAGCTGTGCTCAAGGATCTCCAGAGCCTTTTCGCCGCTCTCTGCACTCTTCACCTTCAGACCTCGCTTCTCCAATCTTTTAACGGTAATTTCACGGAACTCCTGCTCATCATCGACCACCAATACGTTAAATTCTCTCATGGCTTTTCTCCTTTTTAAATTATTAAAACCGTTCTGCGAAAGTGCCCATCGCCCCGATCAACACCCTAGCCAAGACTCATGATCGGCAGAACTATGGTAAAGACCGCACCGCCGCTGTTTCTGTTGGCGACACTTATTGTCCCGCCAAGTTTCTTAACTATGTCATAGCTGATATACAGCCCAAGTCCGGTTCCTTTGCCCGGGTCCTTGGTGGTAAAAAATGGATCGAAAATTCGTTTCAGATTTTCCGGCTTGATACCGTGGCCATTGTCGGCAAATTCGACGATCAGTTTGGTATTGCCCTCTAATGCTGTGCGGATCTCGATGATTCCGCCCTGACCGATTTCATCGATGGCGTTGTTGATGAGATTGAGGAAAACCTGCTGCAACTGCGGGCCGTCAATCGCGGTGACCGGCAAAGCCTCGGCATAGTTCCGAATAATCGAGACATTGTTGTACCCGGCTTCCTTTTCAACAAAGGAGATGGTCTCCTCTATGAGGTCATTGAGCTGAACATTCTGCTTCTCCACCGATATCTTGCGGGAGAACCCCAGAAGACGGTGGGTAATGACCCCAGCCCGGCGCACATGGTGCCTGATCTGCTCGACCGCCTTGGTATATTCATCTAGATTCTTGACTTTCCCCGGCTCTTCCTCCGGCAGGAGTTCGGCGATCCAACCCGCCTGACTGGTAATCATCTGCAGCGGATTGTTGATCTCATGGGCGATACCGGCGGCAAGCCTGCCTACCGTGGCCATCTTCTCCATCTGCACCATTTGATGGCCAAGTTCGGCTTTATTGCGGGCTTCTTTTTCGATCCGCTGTAAAAAATATTTGGCAAAGAGAACGGCAATGGTAAGAAAGACCGCACTTGTCACAAAAATAACGAAGATGATGTCGTTGCGGACTTTGTAAAATGGTGCGAGAGAATCTTCGACCAAGGCCTTGACAATGAGGCACCACTGGCCGTCTTTCACCCATCGGGTGGCGACAATGCTCTCTTCTCTTTTAATAATGGTGGTTCCTTCGTGGTGTTCGAGCAGGAGCCTGTCTTCGTTGTTCAACTCGGTCAGACCGGCTCGACTGGGGGTCTGCAACGTACCTTCGCTGTTGACGATAAAAGAATCGCCATGCGGACCGATCTGTGTGCTGAGGAGGAGATTGTTGAACTGCTCCGAGTTGACCGTCGCCCGCAGCACATAGGTTTTCAGCGGATCGGACACCGCCACCACGAAGTGCGGAACATTACGGAAACCGAGAAAGACATCACTGACATGGCTGCCATTGATAAGGACATCCTGAAACCATGCGGCATCTTGATAATTTTTGTCGATGAGGCTTTGCGCATAGGGCCCGACATAGGCGAGTTGTTTGCCGGAAGAGTCAATCACATGCAAATCGACAATGCTGCCGGCCGTATTGACGGCAATAAAGAGATCATTGAGGTTTTCCTGGCGCCCGAGATAGGTGACGGGATACATGCCGACCATCATGGTCAGGAGATCTTCCTTCTCTTCAAGAAAGAGGGTAATGACATCTTTCTTATGTTCGATGAGTCGACCGAGAGATACCTCGACTTTTTCAATCGCTGCTTCCTTCAGGCTACTGGCGGTTACCAAAACCAGAATTGTTACCGGCACGGTGATCAAAAGACAAAAGGCACCAGTCAATCGCCGCCAGGCTCTATTGTAATTGTTGATTTCCATATCGGTATCCGCTCTTTTTGAGTTCGTCTGCTTTTCTCTCCCCCGACTATCAGCAGGGAGTCTTGCCAAGGGAATTGAAAACCCGGTTAAAACAATCATGAAGCTCTTCCCAGGCAGAGTTTCGTTCCACCACCGCATGGGCGCCGGCCGCAAGTATCCGCTCCCTTTTCGCCTGAGCCATATTGCGCCGCACCAATACTACCGCTCGCATTCCCCCAATACTATTAACAAACTTGACAACATTCAGCGCCTCTTGGTTGCTGCTCACCGCATCTGCCAGGATGAGATCCGGCAGGAATGTTAGGATTTTATATTCCGCGCCTTTGCCGAAGGCCACGCTGTCCATGAAACAGTTGGCCTTCCGGCCGAATTGTTCGGAAAATACTTTAAAAAACTCGCGTCCGGCCTTGTTCCCCCGTTTGGCGGAACAGACGAAAAGCACCTTGCGCGCATTGATCGGCAGTATGCCTCCAGGAATCGGCATGTTGTAGTGCATGAGAAAGACAACGAGGTCCTCCTGGCGAACCTTTCTTCCACCCCGGGAGTGGATGAATTTAAGACCGTTTTTCTCGATCCAGTTATCCACTCGGGCTACGGAGACTCCGCAGAGAAGGGCCACCTGTTCTATCTTCAGTGCCGGTGTCCCCTCTTTCTCTGTGTTTTCCGCCATCATTTAAACCTGCATCCGTTAATCTCGACGGTTTCGCAAAAAGAGCAAAATCGCCGCTTTTGTCATTTCGAGCGCAGCGAGAAATCTCCGGAATAATTAAAAAATTTCTCTTCGCTCTGCTCCTCGAAATGACATAAATTGACTTCTTTCGAAACCATCAACCTTGAAGCCTATCCAATTCACATCAACATGCGGTCTTGGCTTGTCGGCGGACAGCCCAATCCAATTCCTTGCCTTCTTTATAGCAACTTTGGGGCCAAGTCGAAAAACTCTGCAAATATTCATATATATATAATTATTACAAGAAGATAGAAGGTGCCGTTTGCTCGCGGTCTTGTCTGCTCCCCGAAACCGCCGGCGAGGCCCGTATAGCTTTGGTGCCGGGAAAACCTTTGCTAAGAAGTTATGTTCTTGTATTTACCTTGGAAACAGGATATGTGCAGAAAAGGTGACAGGCTCCAATAAAAATCCGGCTTATGGAGAGAAACGGTGACAAAGGAAAAAGAACAGGTGGACAACTCGAACCGGAATTTGCCCAACCCGCTTGGAATCGACAGCAATGAAAGCCGCCTGGTAAAGCTTCTCGAAAAACAGAAGACCGAACTGGTTATCCGGGTCTTGAAAAAACATGAGGAACTTCAGGCCGGCAAAGAATTCACCGAGAAGATTCTCACCAGCCTGACTGAGCTGTTTTTCCTCCTCGACAAGCATCTGTACGTCGTCCAGTGCAACAACGAGTTCACCAGCTGTCTCGGATATATTTTCGACAAGAACGAACCTCTGAATTTGGCCGACCTGGTCAATCAGGAAAATTTAACAATGATCCGAGAGGCTCTGGCCGACGGGGAATTTGAGATCATTGAGACCAACCTCCGGGCGAAAAACGGCCAAGAAGTGCCGGTAACCCTCAAAGGTTCCACCTATGTCACCGAGTCGGGGCGAATATTGCATATGTTTATAGCCTCGAACAAAAGCGATTTTTACAAGATGATGTCGCGGATGCGCGAGGTTCAGGACCAGCTGACCCACTCCGCCCGCCTCGCCAGCCTTGGCGAAATGGCCGCCGGCATCGGCCACGAACTGACCCAGCCTTTGAATGCCATCCTGCTGCTGGCAAGAAACGGTCTGAAGGCCATGCAGGATCCGCTGACAAACCGTAAAATGCTTGAAGAGAACCTCAGCATCATCATCGATCGGGTCAACAAGGCCTCAAGTATCATCCACAGTCTGAAGAGTTTCGCAAGCAAGGCCAAAGACACCATGGTCCCGGTCAACATCAACGTCATCATCCTCGATATTCTCAATTTCTTCGAATCGCAGTTCACCCTCTCCGACATTGGCCTCTACCTGCAGCTCGACACCCACCAGACCATCGAGGTCATGGGCCAGGAGGTGAAATTCGAGCAGGTCTTTTTCAATCTCATCCAGAACGCTATCCTGTCAATGGGTAAGACCACCGATCCGCAATTGACCATCAGCACGACCATCAAGACCTCCATAAACCCGACAACCCTTCGCGAAGAGCCCTTTGTCCTCATCGCCGTCCGCGATAACGGCGAGGGCATCCCTCAGGCAAACCAGGATAAGATCTTCGACCCATTTTTTACCACCAGGGCGACCGGTTCCGGAATGGGCCTCGGGCTGTCGATTGTCGACCGAATCGTCCGCAGTTTCGGTGGATACATCAAGGTTGACAGCACACCCGGCGAGGGTAGCTGTTTCACTGTTTATCTCCCGGCCCACCTTGAGAAGATTTGACGACTATGTTGAGATCACTTGCAGCCCTCCACTTACGTTTGCCAAGGATATACAGATGAACACCACCGAAAATGCCGAGTCCACCAAGAAGCATATCATGGTCGTCGACGACGACAACTACCTGCTGATGGCCATTGGTCAGACCCTGACCCTCTCCGGCTACTCCGCCCACACTCATACTTCACCTATCGAGGCCCTCGAGCACTTGAGAGACTTTGAGTATGCCGCAGTTATCAGCGACATTAAGATGCCGGCCATGGATGGGTTGCAGTTTCTAGTCCATGTCAAGGTCGTCGATCCGGAACTTCCGGTCATCATGATCACCGGTCATGGCGATATCGCTCTGGCAGTTACCGCCATCCAGAGCGGGGCCTATGATTTTCTGCAAAAACCGGTCGATGAAGACACTCTCCTGGCCTGTCTGGTGCGGGCGGTAGAAAAACGCCAGCTGGTTTTAGAGAATCGCCGCCTGAGCACCACCCTGGTTACGCAACGTCAGGATCTTACCCGTTTCTACGGCCTCATCGGCAACCATCCGGCCATGCACCGTTTGTACGACATCATCAAGGCGGTGGCGGCCGAGGCCGATCCGGTAATGATCCACGGCGAGACCGGCACAGGGAAAGAGCTGGTGGCCAGAGCCATCCATGAGATCGGTGCTCGGGCAGGCCAGCCCTTTGTCGCGGTGAATATGGGGGCCATGCCGGCCGAGATGATGGAATCGGAACTCTTCGGCTATGTCAAGGGTGCCTTTACCGGGGCGATGCAGCGAAAAATCGGCAAATTTGAATTTGCCGGCAACGGCACCCTGTTTCTTGATGAAATCTGCAGCCTGCCCATCGCTCTTCAAGCCAAACTCCTGCGGGTACTGGAAGAAAAAACCATCACCCCGCTCGGCAGCAACACCCCGGTGACGATCGGCGCACGTATCGTAGCCGCCACCAATAAGGATCTGGAGAAGGAAATCGCCCAGGAAACCTTCCGCCAGGATCTCTATTTCCGGTTAAACGTCCTGCCGGTGCGCATTCAACCGCTTCGGGAAAGAAAGGAAGACATTCCCCTGCTGGTCGAATTCTTTCGCCAGGAGTATAGCTACGGCAAGATGCAGGCCCCGGCCCCATTCAGTGCGGAAACTATCAAAGAAATCAAGGACAAGCCCTGGCCCGGCAATGTCCGGGAACTACGCAACCACGTGCGCAGACTGTGTATCCTCGGTGTCCTCGACAGCGAAAAAAGTCGCGACAACAGCGTTACCAGCCAAGCCCCTGATTCGGATCAAACAGTGCCGTTGAGGGAATTTCTGGATCGGACTGAGAAAGCATATATAGTTGGCATACTGGGAGAAACAAAAGGCCAGGTGGCACCGACATACGCCCGACTGGGGATTTCCCGCAAGAGTTTTTACGACAAAATCAATAAGTTCGGGATCGATCTGGGTTCCTTCCGGAAGGCGGCAAAGGGCACGGATGGACCAGAAAACCGGTGATCTCAGACCCGCTTGCAGGACAGGTTGTTACGAAAAACTCATGCCGCCCGCGAAAGTGGATGAACTTCTTTATCCAGTCTGTCGTCGAGATTTTCCAAGGCTACTTCCATGTCATAGTGTGCTTGAAGATTGAGCCAGAATTGCGCCTCCATGCTGAAAAACCGCCCGAGTCGCAAAGCAGTATCAGCCGTGATAGCCCTACGACAATGCACTATTTCATTGATGCGCCGAGCTGTTACGCCAATATCCTTGGCGAGTCGATACTGACTGACATTGAGTGGCTCAAGAAATTCGGCCAAGAGAATTTCACCGGGATGAAGAGGAGGGAAATCACGTTTTGACATACTGACCTCTTTAATGGTAATCGGCAATTTCAACATCATAGACGTCGTTACCCTGCCAAACGAAACAAATTCGCCATTGCTTGTTAATGCGTATGCTGTATTGATCTTCTCTGTCGCCGCGAAGTCTCTCCAGATGATTGGATGGTGGAACACAGAGAGTTTCAAGAATGCTCGCGGCATTGAGAATTTTCAGCTTCATAGCCGCTGTTCGCTGGATTGATTGTGGCAGCTTTAGCGAAAAACGACCGTAGAAAAGTCTCTCAGTCTCTTTACATTTGAAGGACTTGATCATAGAAAATATAGTATCCTTAAAGGATACTATCGTCAAGGGATATCTACAATAGCAATCGGTAAATCAAGGAAATATTCGTATGTTCGGATACATCCCCTCCATATCACCAAACTGAAAAGGTTGGATGGTATTCAGGGACAGCCTTTGGTTTTTCTGGGCGTGCCCGGCTTTCTGGCCATTATCAAAGAAGGCTCCATTGACATCAAGAATATGCGAAATGCGATCTTTGAAAGCCTTGAACAAAAGCAGGCCATCTCCTTCAAAATGCATTCTCCCCTGCGAGAATGCTCCCCGCAGAGTGCCGAGTTTTTCCAGGGAAATACTGTTTTCAGCGAGCTCGGCAGCGTTCCGGATCAGACCCCAGACAAAGTGTTCGGCAGGAACTTCCAGTGGCTCTTCGATATCAATAATGGTATGCGGCATGATGATGCAGCCCTTGCCGACCCTCAGTCTCGCATGTTTTTTGCCGAACAGAAAACTGTTGAAGCCGACAAAGGCGCCGCTTCCCATATCCGCCTCGACAATCTTAGCGCCGTGGGCGGTTACGTTATAGCCCGCAAGAGACGAATTGATGATGAAACAGTTTTCCTGGGCATTGGAGCCCTTCCCAAGGCTTGAATTCTCAAGATAGGCCCGTTGCGAAACAAGAACATTACCCTCTATCCGCATATTCGGCAGAACCACGGCATAGCGGTCAAGGGAGGAAGTCTTGGGAACCGACTCTATTGACTCAATATTGGCGTAATCGAAGACCCTTTGGAACTCAACCTTACGCTGTTCAATAAAATCGATAAGAATCCCCCACGGTACCTTTTCGGGCGAAAGAGACACATATTCATCTAAGGCATCACTGGGATATTTATAAAAGAAATTGAAATTACCGGAACTGTTCACCCAGATTGTTCCAGGGGCGATATCCATGTGGGAAATCTCTCCGGCCTGGATATAAGAATAGGTGCCGATCGCACAATCGCGCATGGTGGTCAGATCCACGGTGGCAAAGGGGCCGAGGAAGGAACCGTCGCACGGCGAGCCATGAATATTCGAATAATCCATGGCCAAGGTATCTTTAATATAGAATTTCTCAGGTGTCTCGGGATCGTGGGAATAATTGTGGACGAGGGTCTTAACCAGGGCGCTGTCCTCGATATCAATCAGTTCATCTCGGTTCATGGTCAGCGAAAACCTGTCGAAACGGATATTTTGATCCTTGCGCTTCAATTCATCGCCACGGATATCGCTTTTGTAGAGCAGAGAGTTTCTGACCCGGCATTTACCGAGAAAATAGCTGCCGGCCAGGGCCGAATGCTCGAAATGCAGATCAAGGGGGTGATCCGGAGTTATGCCGTAAAAGGCATAAAACTTACTCATCTGCTCCGACGGGAAAAGCGTCTCTGCATAAGGACTCACGTCAAAATGAAGTTCACGAAGGTTGATATTGACCCGTTGAACTATCCTGTTGAAAAGTTTTTCCAGTTCTTTCATATCGTTCTCGAAGTGTTTATCTATGCTACAGCGGCCATCATTTCCTGAAAAAGAGCGGCAAAAACGTCTGAAATCCTGAGGACACCGACAATACGATCATCCCTGGTGACCAGCAGCGAAATATGGGCGCCGGACACCAGTCTGTGGATGGCTATATCGAGACTAGACTCCTCAGAGACAAACTCGCCGGGCGTTGGTGCCTGCATAAACTCTTCAACCTTTTTTCCCGCCGCCTCCAGCAGGGTTTCTTTTTTGATGATCTCCGCCCGCGATCGGCACTTATCTCTGAGTACCGCCAGGTAATTCTCACTGAATCGAAAACGACGAATTTCATCGACCTCTTTGGCCATATCAGATTCCGGCTGCAGGGCTTTCAGGGCTCGAAGTTGGCTGATTTTCCCGACAACATTCCCTGCCAAATCGAGAACCAATATGGCCCTATGCCGGTACTTGTTGACGGTATAGGCATCCTGAGCCCTTTCCAACACCTGCAGGGCATCAAGGAAAGTTGTGCCAACCGTCACCGTGGCATATTCAGAAATGGGGACCATCAAATTCTTAACCAGATAGTTTTTCATACGTAACCTTTTGTCATCCAACCTACGTTTTCTATTATAGACTCAAATCCCCTCGTGTCAGCGGCAGCAGGTCACCTGACTGAAGATCGCCGGCAATGGCCCTTTTCAGAACCGTTTGGTGATCGCCGACGACAAAATCGATAACCCGGATCTTCTTCCAGGTGAGAAAGTGATAGTGCCTATCCTCAATGCCGCCACAAATCACCATGTCAATCTTTTCCTCCATTATCATATTACAGAGGTCTTCCGGTGACGGTCGATCCATGATGATGGTTCGGGGTTTGCCTAGCGGTTCGCCACCTTCGACTGTGGCGATAACCGCTTCGGCGGTAAGATCGAAGCGTTGGGCGACAAAATCTCCCTGGGCGGTGATAAGGATCTTGAGTATGTCTTTCGCCGGGGCTTTCATTGTCTCATACCAGACCGTGTTGATGGATCTTGCGCCACAGGGTGGTTCGTCCCCAGCCGAGCAGTTCTGCAGCCTTCTGTCGATTGCCCTTGCCGGCGGTGAGGGCCTGAAGGATCATCTCCCTCTCGATTGCCGGCCAGTTGCCGCCTGCGGGACGTCGTTCAGTCGATAGAGATGCGGGTACAGCCACTCCTGCCACCGGCACCACCTTCACCGTCGCAGCTCTCTTTACCGGCAAATCAGGGCCACCGGCAGGATGGTGGACAAGCAAACGGTCAAACAGGTAACTCGGCAGATCTTCCTTGCCGATATCCTCTTTGCGGCAGACGTTGGCGCAATATTCGACGATATTGCGTAATTCGCGGATGTTGCCGGGATAGGGGTAATCGAGAAGGTGGGCCAGGGCGAATTTGGAAAAAGTCTGGACTTCTTTCCCCAGCCGGGTCGCATAGTCCTGCAGAAAATAATCAAGGAGAAAACGTATATCACCTTCGCGCTCGCGCAGCGGCGGCAGATGAATATGCAGGACATTGAGGCGATAAAACAAATCTTCACGAAAGGCCCCGCCCTCGACCTGATCGCGAAGGGAACGGTGGGTGGCGGCAATAACCCGGACATCGACCTTTTCCTTGCGCTCGCCGCCGACCGGATAAAAGGCCCGGTCATCAAGCACCGAAAGCAACTTGACCTGCAGCGACAGCGGCATGTCGCCGATCTCGGTGAGAAAGATCGTGCCCTTGTCGGCCATCTTGAACATCCCGGCTTTGTCGCGGACCGCCCCGGTAAAGGCCCCCTTGACATGACCGAACAACTCCGACTCGAGAAGTTCAGCCGGCA
>JAABQY010000088.1 GCA_011391225.1 Desulfobulbaceae bacterium
GAAGAAAATTAAGATTGAACGGGGTGAGGATATAATTAAAGAAAAACCAGCTCATCAGCGCTGATACCACCATAACCATGGTAAAGACCACACCCATACCCTTGGCGGTGCTCTTTTTCTTTGACGTTCCAAAAAACACGCAAAGACCAAGATATTTGGTGAAAACGAAGTTATTGATGAGCAGCGCCGAAATGAAAATTCCAAAAAGATAGCCAAGATACGATTTGCTCACCTTAAAGGTCGTCTTGTCGATCCCGGCCAAACCTTTAATGGTGACAACATGGGTTTTCACCGTATTGAGATTGGTTTTAAACGCCAAGGTAACGCTTTTTGCGTCGTTGCCGAGAGTAGCCGAGCCCAATGCCAGGATAATATCCGGATCGGCTTCTTCAAAGACTGTGTAGTTGCCGGTATTTTCTGCAATATTCTTGTCAACTGCGCCGGAAAATCTAACGGTGATTTGGTTTTTAGCGGAAAAGGTTTGATCGACAATGAGTCCCTCCGCCTGTGCCGACAGGGGGCTACCTGCGAAGATCAGCGTCGTTAGGACGATAATTTTGAGTTTTGCCAGCGTCATCATTTTAACCCTTTTGTACGTTTGTAATACACTTCTATCCAATTGAAAAAGGCCATCATCAAGCCGACCACAAAGAAGCCGGCACTCGGCAGAATAAAGAAAAGCAGGGGTTTGAAACCGAGAACGTCATACCCTAAAATGGCGCCGGATCCGAGGAGTTCCCGAACAAAGCCGATAACCATCATGCCGATCATAAAGCCAAGACCCATGCCCATACCGTCCCAGAAGGAATCTTTGACCGGCTCTTTGCAGGCGAACATCTCGAGTCGCATGGTGATAATGGCAAAAGCAACGATCAGTTTTACGAAAATACCCATCTTGGCGTATGCTTCTGGCAGATAGGCTGCAAGCACCAGATCGA
The DNA here is from genome assembly GCA_011391225.1 of Desulfobulbaceae bacterium. Lineage (GTDB taxonomy): Bacteria > Desulfobacterota > Desulfobulbia > Desulfobulbales > Desulfocapsaceae > Desulforhopalus_A. The sequence continues at coordinate 939 of JAABQY010000088.1, forward strand.
TGACCGTCACCCAGGTGGCGATAGTCAGGGTATAGGTCGGGATACGAATTCGCGGATGGATGACGTTCTTGAAAATAGAGATCGTCACACTGGAAAAAACCTGCACGAAAAGCACGGCAACCCCCAACATGAATCCATTCATGACTGTGGTGGAAATACCGACGGCCGGGCACATGGAAAGAGCCAGTTTAAAGATCGGGTTTTCGCTTAAAATGCCGCGCGTTATCAGCTGCATGCTAGATTTGTCATTAGCCACGTCGACTTCCTCTCACAAATATTAAAACGATACAGCAAGTTGCTGTTCTTTCAGAATCTTATCCAACACATTGAGGCGATAGGCAAACTTGGTGACAATGCCTTTTACCCCTTCAGCCACGGCTTTGCTGGAAATGGTCGCGCCGGTCAGGGCATAAACCGCCTTATCTTTATACTGTTCACGGAATTTGGCGATGTCTTCCTCACCAACCTTGCCATTCAAGGCTTCGAGATAGTCGGCTGGGAGCGGCGCTTTGACAACATCAATCGCCTTTAAGGCCTCAAAAGGTTTACCCTTGAACTGGTTCTTGAAATAATCCTGGTCGATTTCTGCACCGAGACCGGGATCTTCCTCGTGCTCAAGCACCTCCAGGCCGAGGATGGTAAACTTCGGATCGACCGCCAGCATGACGTTGACAAAAGTCTTGAAACCTTGGAACTTTCCACCGAGCAGATAGGCAATACGCTTGCCGTCTTTGGTGACGATGATGGTCTGATCGGCGAATTTCACTGAATACCCAGGCCCGGCCGCCTGCTCGATGGCTTTGCCCCGAACCTTCGGATCAAGAGCCTCGGCCTCGCTGAGGGTAACCGCCTTACTGGCCAGTAAGACACCGGCTAAGTCGATATTGACAAAGAGAAAACCTTGCTCCTTGCTATGCCCTTGCGGCACGAGGTAGCCGATGGATTGTTTGTCACCGCCGGTTATAACATAGCGATATACCTCGTGCAGGGCCATGGAATCGGGAATTTTCGCGCCGCCTTTATAGCCGAGCAGTTCATAGATAACCTTCTGCTCCTGAACGTGCTCATTATGCTTTTTAGCATTGCTGGTAAAGATGAAGCAGAGTCCCATGACGCTTGCTGCCAGGAGACAGGAAACTGTGAGACGAAAGACTATGGTAATGATATTTTTCATTTTGCACCTCCAAGTGGTGGAGCAAAACGTTGCGGTTTGAACCATCCATCGAGAACGGTACTCAGAGGATTCATCAGCAGGATGGCGTAACAGATGCCTTCCGGGTAGCCACCTTTCAGCCGGATCAAAACGGTAAGCGCACCAATACTCATACCAAAAACAATCTTCGCCGTCTTGTTGCTCGGGCTGGTAACATAATCGGTAGCCATATAGAAGGCGCCGAGGATGGCGCCCCCGGAAAGGAGCGCCAGCAAAGGATCGCCGGTCATATAGCCCTCACCGCCAAATATCCAGGTGAGTACCCCGATGCTACCAAGGAGTGAAACCGGAATATGCCAGGTAATATACCCTCGATACAGCAGATACAAACCGCCGAGAACCAGGAGGAAGCCGGAGGTTTCACCGATACAGCCGGGCCGCCAGCCGAAGAAGAAACTGCCATAAAGATCGCTGCCACTGCCAAAAGCTTCGGTAAAGGCTGCCATGCCTTTTTCTTTCATCACTGCAAGAGGCGTGGCCGTAGAAACTGCATCAACCGCACCACCAAAGTAAGAGAAAATCGCCAGATTCTTCACCGGCGGCAACCAGGCAGAGGTCATGGCCACCGGGAAAGATGCCAGGAGAAATGCCCGGCCGAGCAGGGCTGGATTGAAGAAGTTATAGCCGATGCCGCCGAGCAGGTGTTTGCCGATATAGATGGCGAAAACCGCAGCCAAAATAGGCAGAAGCGGCGACACCCCCGGGGGGATGACAAAGGCTAGAAGCATCCCGGTGAGGACCGCACTGCCGTCTTTAATAGTCACCGGTCGTCCGAGGGCCTTTTGACTCAGCCACTCAACAAGGACGCAGCTAATCACCGAAACTGCTGTAATCAGTAGGGTTTGTATTCCGAAGACAAAGACTGACAGAACCAGTGGCGGCACCAGGCAGGCCACAACAGTCCACATAATTTTTTCTACCGACTCACTGCTTTTTAGATGCGGTGAAGTGGAAACCTTCCACATCGCCGCCGGCGCAGCCGACTGGTCGTCTAACTCTTGCTGTTTGCTCACGACTCTCCTCAAAGCCTCCTCGTTATCGTCAAGACCCTGCTTACCCAGGCCAATCATTCTTGTAAAACTCTGCCTGTTCTTCTCAGGCTCCTATTGCGGTCGCTTGGCCTTCATCTTTGCCAAGCGAATAAATTGCACCAAGGGTCGTTTCGCCGGACACACATAGGCGCAGGAACCGCACTCGAAACAATCAAACACCCCAAACGGCTCGGTGAGTTCGGATCTACCGGCCTCAACATGGAGAGCAATTTCTTTTGGTTCCAATCCCATCGGGCAGGCATCGAGGCACCAGCCACATCTGATGCATTGGGAGTGGGCTTTGGTATCGATTTCATCTTTGGTCAGAAACAGCACCGCCGAGGTGGTCTTGGTTACCGGCACTTCAAGACTTGAAACGGCAAAGCCCATCATCGGGCCGCCAAGAACGATCTTCGAAAGGCCCGGTTGCAGCCCGCCGAGATACTCGACAATATCTTTCAGTTTAGTGCCGACCTTCACCAAAAGGTTAGCCGGCCTGCCGATCCCTTTGCCGGCAACGGTAATGACCTTTTCGTACAAAGGTTTGCGTAACACCACCGCATCGTAAATGGCCTTGGCGGTACAGACATTCTGCACGACTACACCGACCGCCGAAGGCAGGGCCATGGCCGGAACTTTCCGCCCGGTCACCGCCTGGATCAGCTGTTTTTCCGAGCCTTGCGGGTATTTCACCTGCAGGGTACGTATTGTAATGGAGGCATCGGGGGTGGAAGACTGTTCGGCAGCCTTGGTCATTGCCAGGATCGCATCGGGTTTATTGTTTTCGATGCCGACATGACACTCATTTATGCCGAGAATCTTCAGGATTATTTTTGCACCCTCGATGATTTCCGCAGAGTATTCAAGCATTGCCCGATGATCGGCAGTGATATAGGGTTCACATTCGGCGCCGTTGAGAATCAGGGTATCGACCGGTGCATTGGCCGGTGGTTTCAGTTTCACATGGGTCGGAAAACCAGCACCGCCGATGCCGATAATCCCGCCGTCGTGAACCATGGCAAGAAGTTCTGCAGCATCAAGATGTTGCCATGCCTCTTTCGCATAGTGAACAGCCTCTGCCTCATGGTTCACCGTCAGGGTGATGGACGGTGCACTTACCCGCACCGGATGCACCGAACTACCGATATCCTTTATTTTTCCAGCCACCGGGGAATGCAGCGGGACGCCCAGTCCTTTTTTCACCTCGCCGATCAAGGCACCCTCGCCAATCTCCTCGCGTTTGGTGACCGTCGGTTGGCATGGTGCGCCTATATGCTGACCGAGAATCAGTTCCAGTTCATCGGGCACGGGCATAACTTCAATACCCAGGCCATGCGTCTGCGTTTTAAATTCAGGCGGATGGACCCCGCCTTTCGGGAATGTCAACAACGATTTCATAAATATCCGATGATAGCAATCAATGATGGGATGCGATGGAAATTTTTTATCTTCTCTATGTTGGTGTTGCGCAGCCTTTGCGGTTTTTAACCTGATCAGGATATGCCGCCATAGTATTTCATAAACTGGGTGCGCTCAAAAACTGCCGCATCGGCTGCCTGCCCATAGCTGAGCTTACCGCGAAAATCGGCGAGACCGGTGTATGCTTTGCGGGTCATCCACTCATCCAGGCCGGCGAGCATTGCCGGAATTCGCCCGGCACCATTTTTATAGATTGTCGAAACGACCTGCACCGCCGTTGCCCCAGCGAGCAATTGTTTGATAAGACCCTCGCTGTCATGAACGCCGGTTGCAGCCACCAGATCCTTGTCGATTTGCCCATACATCAGGGCAATCCAGCGCAGGGAGTTGCTGGCTTCACCGGGGCTGCTGAGGATATCCGCTGATTTGACGACCATCTTTTCAATGTCAATATCCGGAGAATAGTAGCGGTTGAAAAGGATAAAACCGCCAATCTTCTCGATCCAACTCAACTTTTGAATAAGACCTGCAAGTGCTGCCGAATAGTGGCTCATCTTCAAAGTGATGGGTATGGAAACCAGATCACCGACACAGTTGATGACCTCCACATATTTCTTTTCGTTATCGGAACTGGTCAACTTCGGATTTGACGGCAACAAAGAGACGTTCAATTCAATGGCATCGGCGCCTTGCTGCTCGACCGACTTGGCAAATGAGACCCATTCTTTTGAAGAAACACAGTTAATGCTGGCAATAATCGGAATGTCCACGGCCTTTTTGGCCTCGGCAATAAGCTTCAGGTAGCTTTCCACCTCATTGCCCCGGGTGTATTCCCGGATGTAATCCGTGGCCCCTGGGTAGTCGGCATTGTAACCTTCCAGATTAGCAGAATACTCTGCCTGAATCTGTTCTTCGAAAAGTGATTTTAAAACAATTGCCCCGGCCTGATTGTCGGCCAGCTCTTTAATCTTGGAAACGCTGTTGGTAAATCCGCAACTTCCGATAATAATCGGATTTTTCAGCTCAAGTCCTAAATATTTGGTCGAAAGATCATTCATATCGCTTGGTGTATTCTCCACGGGAATAGTCTGCCTGACGTCCAGCGCTGTCGCAACCGGCAAAAATCTGTGTGCAGTTTGTGCATTTTAAACCAGTGCAACATCGAATGGCGAAAAATATCGAACCCAAACACATACAAAATTTTTACAGAAAATCAACAATATTTTTTCTACTTAATTATGCAAATTAGCATAATTGTTTGTTATCAATCTTTATAATTTTTTCTCAAACCATTGCTGCAGTTTATCGGTGAACCTTTGGTACAAGACTTTTCGTCATTTAAATTGTGCAATTTTAAAATGCTTTTGCACAAACGCGCACAATATAACGCATGCCGACCTCGCACCTGGGGTATTTATTCTGCCCTGGCGAGAGACTGGATCTGCCAGGGCAATTTACCAATGTCTTTGACATAACCGTATATTTCCGAAAACCTTTGAAAAGGAAACCCTTTAAATGGTGCATAATGCATCAAAGTCCATTATGTTCAGCCGCATTGCAAAATGTTCGTTTTGTTCTAACTGAGGCACAAGGATCCGACAACTCACCATAGATCTCGACCGACACTTCCCCTCTCAAATATGCTGGGCGACTTCCTCCTCCGATACCAAGCGATTCTGCAAATGCTTGCCGGAGCTTTTATGATAAGCTTTTCGGCAATTTTCGTTAGACTCGCCGATGTAGAACCAACCTGCTCCGCATTTTACAGGGTCTTCTTCGGGTTCTTTTTTCTGCTTGCCATCGCGGCCTGGAAGAAAGACTTTACCAAGCCTCCAGAATCGCAGCTCTTCCTCATCGCCTTCTGCGGTCTTGCCTTTGCCCTCGATCTTTTTTTCTGGCACGAAAGCATTATGTATATCGGGCCAGGGCTAGCGACACTGCTCGGCAATTTTCAAGTCTTCCTCCTGGCTGCCACAGCCATCATTTTTTTCGGAGAAAGTGCTCGTCCTCGATTTTTGGCATCCTTGCCCATGGCGTTCTTCGGACTCTTCCTGATTGTCGGTCTTGATTGGCAAAACCTCAGCAGCACATACAAAACCGGCGTATACTTCGGCCTACTCACCGCTGTCTGCTACGCCGTTTATCTCCTTGGTTTAAAAAAAGTCCAGGCCGACGGTAATCGTTCGCCGGTTTTTGCACTCATGCTCGTTTGCTTGTGCTGCGCACTTTTTCTTGGATCGAAGATGACACTTACCGGCGACTCCTTTGCCATTCCCGACCTCAAAAGCCTGCTCTCCCTTATCGGTCTTGGCTTCTTCTGCCAGACCGTCGGGTGGATGCTGATTGCCTCGGCTCTGCCGAAGATACAAACCTCGCTCACCGGACTTATGCTTCTCCTGCAGCCATCCCTGTCCTTTATTTGGGATGTTCTGTTCTTTAGCCGTCCGACCTCTCTTCTTAACTGGACGGGAGTGTTTCTCGTCTTAATCGCCATCCATATGGGCTTGACCGGCAAGGCACCGCGTAAGTCTCATTCGTCTTAGCCGTTGCATTTTTCCAGTTTCGCTCTATTGTGTGGGCAACAATTGGTTAAGGAGCAGATCAATATTCACTGATGGAACTTCTATGAAAATCACCAGCTACCAAGATTGTCCGGCACAAAAGTTTGACAGCGAAACAGTGCGGGGAGTAACCGGCAGGGTTGTTATCGGCAAAGCCGATAGCGCCGAGAACTTTTGTATGCGCGTATTCACTGTCGCTCCCGGCGGTTTCACCCCGCGACACGCACATGCCTGGGAGCATGAGATTTTTATCCATTCCGGTAAAGGCAAGGCATATCAGAACGGTGAGTGGCGGGATGTCACCAGCGGCGCCGTGCTTTTTATTCCCGGCAATGAGGAACATCAATTTATGAATAGCGGCGGTGAGGATTTTGTTTTTATTTGTCTGATTCCTGCCGGTGTAGCTGAGCTTTAGATACAACCACTTCCACACAAAACCGCAGGTTGCCAAGAACTTAGGAGCCGTTACGAAATAATATGGCCATTTCGACCCATTTCGTTACGGCTCTTTATGCCGTTCCGGGGATTTCTTTAGCCATGTTATTTTTTTACAACGGCTTACCCGGCAGGAACATGACTGCCTGCCGGATCGATTATTTTCCCCGCGGATTTACCGAGTCTATTTTTTGTAGCTCAACAAATTGTCCTTAAGACCACCGTTAACCGGTTTATCGCCGAGCCAGATCTTCAGGAGGGCGTCGTTGAAATCAGAACCAGGGATTGCCGCTTTCTTCTGGCCTTTGATAGTCACGACAGTGCCGGTCGCCGGAGCATAATCGAGAACTATGACATCATCCTTTTTTGCATCGACAAAAAGGGCGTTAAACTGATTAATCCTTTCCTGCAATTTCGCCAAATCTCCAGCGCTGTTGTTCTCCTTAAATCCGTCATTCCAGGCGTCTACCAGTTTGTCCTTGCTTACTTCGCTATGCAGGAAGTGCATGACGATTCTCTTTTTCCCTTTGTCGCCAATCACCTCGGCTGCTGCGGCAGAGGGCTTTTCCATGTACAATTCGGCGACATAGACATCGATAAAAAATTTCGACCTGACCCCGGCGCCATTCAAATGCAGCGTCGTACCATCTTCGGTCTGCAGGGTATCGTTCACCATCACCCCGGAGATATCTTTGGCGTATGACGGCAGACAAATCAATAGCAAAGTGAAGAAAACTAACATTCTCATAATCTTGCTCCTTGGTTTAATGTTTTTACCCCTCAAAAAGGACGCCACAGTCGGTCATTGTGACGGGGTTGGGGGTGTTGTTGACAGCACATTCTACCTTTTTCTCACCAGCACGTAAACGTAAACTTTTTCCGGCCGATTTCCGGCATGGAATTGGCCAAGCTATTTTCTTTAACGACCGTTCGGATCTCAATTATGAGTTTCTCGGACTTTCGTTGTGACGATTCTTTGCTTGCACCGGCGTACGTGCTATAGTGTCGCGGTGACTACCCTGCCCCTCCCCATTTCCGACAATCTCCAATAAACCCACTCTTCCCATGGCTGACCTCATAGAAAGAATTATTTCCGACACCGGCAACTTTTTTGGTGTTGCCTGTACAACTACCTTACTCGTTGCCGAGGCCTGCAAAAGGCACGACGTTGGGCCGACCGCCGCCGTCGCACTTGGCCGGGCCTTGACCGGCGTAACTCTCCTCGCGGCACTTCTCAAGGAAGGCCAGAGTGTTCTCCTTAAATTTGAGGGGAATGGACCTCTCAGGAAAATCATTACCGAGGCGGGATCAGCAGGATGGGTGCGCGGCTATGTTGCCAACCCGCGCGCCGATGTCCCACTCAACAACGGGCGCATTGACGTAGCCGCTGGTCTCGGCAACGCCGGTTTTCTCACGGTGGTCAAAGACATTGGCTGCAACACCAAATATCCCGGAACAATCCAGCTCTACACCAGTGAAATCGGCGAGGATCTGGCATATTACCTTGCCCAGTCCGAACAGACACCCTCGACAATTGCCCTGGCCATCCGTCTTGGCAAAAACGGGGCCATTGCCGCCGCCGGGGGCTTTCTTATTCAATCGCTGCCGCCGGCCGATGAACATATGCTGCTGCGAATCGAACAGAAGATAGCAGCGCTGCCTCCGCTCTCCACGCTGATCCTTGAGGGTGGGAGCCCGGGCGATATCCTCTCCCTGGTTTTTCAAGACGTTCCGCACCGGAAAACCGGCAGCGGCAGCCTCTACTATCAGTGCAGTTGCAGCCGCACCAAGATGCAAAGTGCCATATTTTCCTTGGGCCAAGAAGACATCCGCGACCTCATCGAAAAAAAGGCGGGTGCTGAAGTGCACTGTGAATTCTGCCGACAAACCTATCTGTTCAATAAATCCGAGCTGGAAAATCTTTTAGAGACATCTCCGGGCAAACCGCAGTAGTTGCCTGGAACACCCTTTCGAATTTTTTTCTTCCCTATGAAAAAAAATTGAGAGGGGCTCGCTCTGTGATACCCCTCCTCTGTTATGTTCCTTTGTAAAACACCACCCAGGAGGAGGATTAACAGATGAAATACAATTCACAAAGCATCAGCCACATTCTGTACAGTCAACTGTCCAGCGAGGTAGCCGGAGGCATTTTTCAAAGTCAGGTGCTGCAGGCACGATCAAATCTTCTGTATCTGGCGAAAAAGATCCTCCCGACGATCGTCGCAACTCTAGCCATGGGTGTGGTTTTGCTTATTGGCATCACACTCTTTCTCTACCAATTGGCGGAACATGGTTGGTAAAAACCCCGGTCTCGGCATTCTTCGAATTGTCTTACTGACCCTCTATCTTATTCTCAGAGTGCTGCTTTTCGGAGGGGGATGAGCTATCGCTTACCCCAACCACTCCCTCTGCAACTCCCTTCCTCACCGTCCCCCGGTGACAACTCTCAAAAATCCGGGAAGATATGCCCCAAGAACGGTGTGCAATGCCACCAGAACGGCAACAACTCCCAGCGGCACGACGAGATAGATCAATAGCATTGTGAATGACCAGTTGAGAGGCAATACCTGAAAGGCAACAGTCCGTGCAATTCCCAGAAGCGGCTCATGGGCCGCGTAGACAAAAAAACTCGAGCTGCCGAGCCAGAGCAGGAGGCTCTTCAAACGCTCATTAGTGAAAATATATTTGCTGCCAGAGAGGATCGCTACCAGGCCGACAACTATGCCGCAACGGTGCAGACAAACGTTGAAAGGCGCGTCATACCAAATGACATCGGCAAGAAGCACCGGGATATAGACGAACACAAACCATTTTCCATATCTATCGCAGGTAAAGAGACTTTTCCCTTGCATGGCCAGATAACTGCCGAGGGAGAAAAACAGTACGCCCACCACATCGGGGCAATAGATCGGCCACGTCGCAGTGATCCAGACAACAAACACCACGCCTAAAAACGGCAGAGCAACATATCTCAGCAGTAAAAATATCAAGGGACTAAGGAGCATGAGGAGCATGAGATCACGAATAAACCAGAAGTGGTAGGCCTCGGGTGCCCTGGTGAAGCCGAGCACAGCATTGGCCAGATCGTACGCAGATACGTTGGCAAGCAGCCCGCCATCGCCGGTAAAATAGGCATTGACAGCGGGGATGGACTGACCGACGAAACGGGTAACAACCACTGATATCGTCCAAAACAGGTAGGGCAGCAGCAGGGTTTTCGTTCTTGCCGCAAGTTTTAATCCAAAATCTCGCCATGACCAGGTGAAACCGAGGAAGAAAAAATATCCGGACATGAGAAAGAACAGCGGCACAGCTATCCTGGCAAGACCCTGTGATATAAGGGTTCTGACAAAATCGGTAAAATAGTTGAGATGCTCGGGGCCGAGGCTTGCCCCGGCGTGGTCGATGGTGGCGGAATAAGCGTGGATATAGATCACGCCTATGATGAGAGGGAAGTTGAGAAGTCTCAGTCGGGTGGAGGATTCGATTGTTATTGCTGACATTGCTGACATTTTTTAACAAACTGCTTGCAATGTTGCCAGCATCTTGCCATGGATCTCCGGAGCGGCAGCCAGTACCGAGTAGGGCGGTTGCATACATTCAGCGTCACCGGTAACGGAGGTAACTCTTGCTCCCGCCGCCAAGGCGATCAAGGCCCCAGCCGCCAGATCCCAGGGTTTAAGAGAGAGCTCCCAGTAACCATCGAACCGACCGGCAGCAACATAACAAAGATCGAGGGCCGCCGAACCCAAGCGGCGCACTCCTTGTGAGATTCTTGCGAACCGGCTGAAATGATCAAGGTTATTTTGCGCTGTCATCCTGATATCGTAAGGAAAACCGGTGACCAGCAAAGAGCGGGCAAGCTCCGTTTCCGGCCTGACCCTCAGTGGTCGGCCGTTGAGCCACGCGCCCTTGCCGCATTCGGCGGAAAAAAGCTCTCCCCGCAGCGGATCAAAGACTGCAGCCAGGGTCAACTCACCGGCGATAGCGTAAGCAATTGACACACAGAAAAACGGTACGCCATGCGCATAGTTCACCGTCCCGTCAAGCGGATCGATATACCATTGATGTCGGCCGCCGTCCTGCCCGCCTCCTTCTTCGGCTAGGATTTGATGGCTGGGAAATCTGCGTTGCAACTCCCCTACCAGAAATTCTTCCGAGCGGTGATCGATCTCGGTCACCAGATCAATCTCGCCTTTATAGTCAATCTGATGCTCTTTTTCGTATCCGGCCGCAAGGATGTCGCCAGCCTGTCTGGCCAGCTGTTGCAAATCGGCTAATAGTGGCTGCCCTTCCATAATATTGATCAAGTAACTCCAAAAAAATGTGTTGTAAAAATCACCACGAAAACCGTGGTGTCGGTTATCACGTTATCACAGCCGGTCCAGCGGGCTTTGCAGCTTGC
>JAABQY010000089.1 GCA_011391225.1 Desulfobulbaceae bacterium
GACCTTTCGGGCTTTATCGAGAGCCATCATGACCGGATGACCGAGTGTCGTTATTCAGAACCCCTTACAACCTTTGAAACCGGAGTCGTGCCCGAGGCGGTATACGAGGTCGATCTTAAAGCTAAAGGCCCGGATGGCTTGACCGAGTTGCCGGGCATCTCCATGGACGAAAGAGACCGCAATCTCTACTATGACTATTTTGTCAACCGCCAGGGCCGCAATCCGACGATTGTTGAGATCATGGACTTAAACAATGCCAACTCCGAGCATTCCCGCCACGGATTCTTTAAAGGAAGGCAGGTCATTGACGGGGAGGAGATGGAACATACCCTGTTTGATCTGGTGACCGCCACCCTCACCGCCAACCCCAAGGGCTCAGTCATTGCCTTCAAAGATAACTCTTCGGTAATCGAGGGCTACAAGATACACACCCTGGTTCCCAAGGAGCCGGGCAGTCCTTCACCTTTTGTTGCGGTACAGTCAAAGTACCATCCGCTGCTGACTGCTGAAACTCATAACTTTCCCACCGGCGTGGCGCCTTTTCCCGGCGCGGAAACCGGCACGGGCGGGCGGATTCGCGATGTGCAGGGGACAGGCCGTGGCGGCTTTGTCATTGCCGGTACAGCTGGGTATTGCGTTGGTAACCTGCATATTCCCGGCTACTCACTGCCATGGGAGCAGAACTTTCCCTGTCCGGACAATTTGGCCATAGCCCTCGATATTGAGATCGAGGCGAGTAACGGGGCCTCCGATTACGGCAATAAATTTGGTGAGCCCCTGATCCAGGGCTTCACTAGATCCTTTGATATGCGCCTTAAGAGTGGTGAGCGCTGGGGCTTTTTGAAACCGATCATGTTCACCGGCGGCATCGGCCAGATAGACGCGCGGCTTACCGAAAAAATGGCGGCGGAGAAGGGCATGCTCATCGTCCAGGTCGGTGGCCCGGCCTATCGCGTAGGTTTTGGTGGCGGGGCGGCCTCCAGCATGATGCAGGGGGAAAATGAGTCGGCCCTTGATTTCAACGCCGTGCAAAGGGGTGATGCGGAGATGGAGCAGAAGATGAACCGCGTCATCCGCGCCTGCAACGAAATGGGTGATCGCAGTTTGATCGAGGTTATCCATGACCAGGGCGCCGGGGGCCCGGCCAATGTTCTAAAAGAGCTGGTTGAAAAATCCGGCGGACGCGTGGAAATCCGCAATATTCGCGTCGGCGACCCGACGATGTCGGTGCTTGAAATCTATGTCGCTGAATACCAGGAACGCTGCGGCTTTCTGATTAAGCCCGAAAACATTGAAAAATTCAAGGCTATCTGCGATCGTGAGAAGGTGGGCTGCGAGGTGCTGGGTGAGGTGACCGGCGATCTGCACTTTGTCCTCCATGATGCAAGCGACGACACCATGCCGGTGAATATCGAGTTGCCGGCACTTTTGGGTAATATCCCACAAAAGACTTTCACCGACAAAAGAAAATCTTTTATCGTCGCACCGCTCATGCTTCCCGAGGGTCTGACTGTGGCCGCCGCTTTGCACGATGTTTTGCGTCTGGTTTCGGTTGGTTCCAAGCGTTTTCTCACCAATAAAGTTGATAGGGCGGTCACCGGGCTCATTGCCCGGCAACAGTGCTGCGGTCCTTTGCAACTGACGGTCAGCGACGTGGCGGTGGTGGCCCAAAGCCATTTCGGTAAAACAGGGATCGCTACGGCCATCGGCGAGCAGTCGATCAAGATGCTTGTCAATCCGGCGGCGGGGGCGAGAATGGCGGTGGGCGAGTCCCTCACCAATCTGGTCTTTGCTGCGATTGGGGATCTGGCGCAGGTCAAGTGCTCTGCCAACTGGATGTGGGCGCCGAAGCTGCCCGGTGAGGGGGCAGCCATCTACGATGCGGCACAGGCGATGGGAGCGGCGATGACCGAGGTCGGCATGGCCGTGGATGGCGGCAAAGACAGTCTGTCCATGGCCACCGTGGTAGGCGACGAGACCGTCAAGTCACCACGCGAGCTGGTGGTTTCGGTGTATGCGGCGGTGCCGGATATCGGCAAAATCATAAGCCCGGATATCAAAAAACCGGGTTCGCCACTGCTATATATCGATCTTGGCGGCGGCCGCAGCAGGATGGGTGGCAGTGCTCTTGCCCAGGTTATGGGACAGGTGGGCGATGTCAGTCCTGATCTTGATGATGGGGCGCTTTTGAGAAACTGTTTTGTGGCCGTCCAGGAGCTCATAGTCCATGACTATATTTCCGCCGGCCATGACCGCAGTGACGGCGGTCTGATCACCACCCTTCTGGAAATGGCCTTCAGCGGCAACTGCGGTCTTGATATTTCTTTGACTGGGAAGGGGACGGTTTTCGAGGCGCTCTTTGCCGAGGAACTCGGGCTGGTAATCGAATGTCGTCCGGAGCATCTTGCAGCGACAGAAAATATCCTTGCCAAAGCTGGCGTGCCCTTTTTCCATCTCGGAACCCCAACTGCCGATAAACACATACACATCAGCTATAATGGCAAAATTGTCCTGGCTGAAAAGATGGTCGTCCTGTGTAGTTGGTGGGAGGAGACCAGCTATCAGTTCGAGCGGTTGCAGATCAACCCGGATTGCGCCGATGCCGAGAAAGAAAATATTTACGACCGAAAAGGACCGACCTACCATCTGCCCTTCGTCCCCGAACCGGCCCCTGCCGAACTGCTGACACGCCCGAACAAACCGAAGGTGGCGATTCTTCGCGACGAGGGTTCCAATTCCGATCGGGAAATGACCTCGGCCTTTTACGCCGCAGGCTTTGAACCCTGGGATGTCTGCATGAACGACCTCCTTGCCGGCACCGTCAATCTTGACGGATTCCGCGGTCTCGCGGCGGTCGGCGGCTTTTCCTATGCTGATGTCCCTGATTCAGCCAAGGGCTGGGCGGCAACTATCCTTTTTAACCCGAGTTTAAAGCAGATGTTCGAGGCCTTCTACCAGCGGCCCGACACCTTTACTCTCGGTGTCTGCAACGGCTGCCAGCTCTTCGGTCTGCTCGGCTGGGTGCCTGAACCGGGACTTCCCGCAGAGCGACAGCCCCGCTTTGTCCGCAATGTGTCGGGGCGTTTTGAATCACGCTGGAGCACAGTCAAGGTCAACAAAACCCCGGCGATAATGCTTGAAGGCATGGAGGGTTTGGTCTTTGGCATCCATGTCGACCATGGCGAAGGACGCCTTCTCTTTCCTGACCCCGCCCTTTTTGCCAGAGTGAAAACAGCTGGCCTCGTGCCCCTGATTTTTGTCGATGACGACGGCCAGGCGACGGAAAAATATCCCTTTAATCCCAACGGTTCGCCGGATGGTCTGGCCGGGCTCTGCTCCGCCGACGGCCGTCATCTGGCGCTCATGCCCCATCCGGAGCGGGTCTTTTTGCCTTGGCAGGCCCATTATCTGCCCGAGGAAATGAAGGGAATGTCGGTCTCGCCGTGGATGAAGATGTTTAGAAATGCCTACGAATGGTGTCAGGGAAAAACGAGATAGATATGATAAGAGCGCCGTACAAGGACAGGTTCGGTTGTCACGGCGCTTCTGAACACCCATTTTTTTCGAGCTTTTTGTTTTTACTCAGCTGTTTTTCCATCATGATTTTCAAAATTGTTTTATCTGCCTGCTCCATTCCATCATGGCTGAGAGCCCCCATGTTCTGAACGGTTTGCCGGGTAGAATTGCCGATGATTCCATCGGTATCCTTGACATTGACCCCTTGCAGTGAAAAAAGGGCGGCCTGGACTGCAGCACCCGCCGCAGTGTTCAGCTTGATGGCGCAGCCGGCTTTGGCGCCGTCGCAGATAACCCCGGCCAGATCCTCCAGGATATTGCCGATCGCTCCTTCCATGTGGTGAATATCGCCGCCGACCAGATAGGTGATTCCCGCCGTTGCCCCGGCACCGGCCGCTACTGAGCAGCCACAGACGGCCGAAAGCCGACCGGTGTGGGCCTTGACATAGGCGGTGATGATATGGCTGAGGCCGATGGCCCGCAGGAGGGTGTCGCGGTCATGGTCAATGAAGTCCTTGATCGCCCAGATCGGCAGGATGGCGGTCAAACCGTGATTACCGCTGCCGGCGGAGCTCATGGCCGGGAGTTTCGCTCCGCCCATGCGCGCATCGGCAGCGGCGGAGGTGAGCCTACGCGCCGAATTGGACATGTCGTTGACCATTAGTTTCTGCTTGATCAACCGGTCGATGGCCTTACCGATACCCAGGCCGCTGCCGTGTTTCAGGCCGTATTCGGCGAGGGCCAGGTTATGGTTGACGCCGATTTCAAGAAAATTCAGATCTTCGTCGTCAAGCTCGGCCGTTAGCTCCAAAATCTGTTCCAGGTTTAGACTGCGCAGCCAGGTTTCCAGCTCGGCCATGCTATGCTTGCCACCTTTTTTCAGGGCTCGCTCAAGAAGGAGTGAGGTAGTCATTTCCTCGCCGTTGAGTTTTAAGCTAACGATATTGCTGTGCAGATCAACGATCAGTGATTCGGCGATATTTTTCCCGGCTACCAGCTTGGTTCGCACATAGAGGCCGACCTCCTCTCGCAGATTGACGGTAACCTTGCCTTTCGCAAGGAGCTCCTTGGCCTGAGCGATGGTAGCCTCGGTGATGCTTTCCAGTACCTCAAGGCTCTTTGAGGGGTTGCCGCCATAGGCGCCGAGGGCTGCGGCGGTGTCGAGGCCCTGCAAACCACCGCAGCCGGGGATGGTGACTGCCATGCCGTTTTTATAGATATTCGGGTCGATCCAGATCTCAATGGAATCAAACTCTTTGGTCGGCAGGAGGGTTGCCGCCGCCGCCGCGCCGAGAGCAATAGCCACCGGTTCAGTGCAGCCGAGTGCCAGGGTGACCTCCATCTCAAGGATGTCTTTAACAGTAAATTTCATAGAGTGTACCTTTGTCCTTAAAAAATGTATTTTATCTCGCCAGGATAAACTCAATCTCAATGTTTGAGCCGAGCGGCAAAGCGGCAACCTGAACCGTGCTGCGTGCCGGAGGAGCTTCTGGAAAATGGCTGCCGTAGGCGCTGTTGACTGCCTGAAAATCTGCAAGATCGGTGAGAAAAATGGTGGTCTTCAGGGTTTTTGTCAGGTCGGTTCCCGCCTCTCCTGCAATAGCCGCCACATTTTTAAGTATTTGCCGGGTCTTTGTGCCGATATCGCCATCAACCATTTTTCCAGTCGATGGATCGATCGGCAGTTGGCCGGAAATAAACACCAAATTATCAGTGGCGATTGCCTGCGAATAGGGGCCGATGGCGGCCGGGGCCTGGCTGGTGAAGATGACGTTACGGGTCATTGGGGGTCCTCTCTTGTATCGGTTGGAGTGGTTGATCGAACTCTTTTTAAATAATTATAGACGGTGAATCTGGTGATGCCCATCATCTTCGCCACCTGCTCCACAGCCCCTTTAAACAGAAAAAGGCCATCTGCTTCGAGTATGGCGATGAGGCGTTTTCTTTCATCGACATTCATAGTCGTCTGATGTTTGCCTATCTCCCGCACTGCGTTGCGAAAAAGGGCTTCCACCGTCTCACCAGCGGAGTTGGCGAAGGTTTCAGTACTGGAGGGAGCGCCGATTTCGGGATGGAGGAAGGGTAGGAGGGCTTGACCGGCATTGTAGAACTCGGTGGTGTCGAAATTGATACAGAAGGCGGCGATGGCTCGGCCTTCTTCATCCCTCATAAGTGTCGTCGTTGATTTGAGCGATCTGCCTTCACTGTTGGTTGTGCAGTAAGTGTGCATGTCTCCGTTGTCTTTTGGGCTATTGATCATTTTGACGAGCAGGTCGGTGGCGGGGGCGCCGGGGAGGCGATGGGTCACTTCACCTCGGATATACACCAGGGAGCTGTGCAGGGAGGTCAGGTCATGGACACAAGCCTCGCAGCTGCGGCCGAACATGGCAACGACCGCATCGGCCAGGCTCTGAAGGTTTTGTAAAAAACAATCTTTGTCGTTCATCATCGGTTGTCGAAACAACACTGGTTTATTTTGTGAATATGCAAGAATCTATTCTGGCAGTCATTGGCCGAAGTGTCAATAAAAAAGTTGAACAGTTTAAATATTGTTGAAAATTTACTAGGAGAATGGTCGCAAGGGTTGTACTCTCACTATCCCCAGCTTTTTTTTGAAAAGCGAATTATTATCGGGAATTCCTTGAAATATTTTTTCAATGACCGATAATAAAGTAACAATATAACGCATCAACCTTACTAACCTGTCAAGGAGGGGAACGATGGCAGAACAAAGGAACAATTCACTCCATTACCATATTACCTCGGTCAAAAAAAGGGAGCGGGTCTTCGAAAACGCCTTTCAGAGTGTTAGCCGTATGGTGCTGGGGGGGAAGATCGACAAGGTCATGGTCAATGGCAAAAGCACGTTTGATTTCAGGATCTTCCGTGATGGTCCAAAACATATTGTCGGCATGTATGACGAAATCAACTCCTTTGTGTCCTTTGTTAAGGATGCTTCCGAGGGGGGGTCTTCCGCTGAGATGGCCTTTGTTCTGGTCGGTGAGCCGGGGAACGGCAAGACCTTTCTTGTCGAATATCTGTGTAAACTGTATCGACAGTTTTTATCAATTCCGACCAACCGCAAGTATACATTCCGCTTTAAATATCTCAACAAGCTCGGTTCCTACGGGAATATCAACACCATTGAATCGCAAACCTACGAAGATCCCATGGTACTCGCCATGAATCTCCAGGAAACGCGAGACGAATCGGCACAATTCTTGGCAAGACGCTACCGTATTGAAAAAGGCGTACTGGAGAAGTGGTATGATAATTATCGTCCACTGGGCGCCTGTACTGCCTATATCTGGAACAACATTCGAGAATTTACCGGCGACAAAATGGACGATATGCTCGAATTTATTGATATCGTCTCCGTGCCCCTGGTTGAAAGCCTCGGGACCGTGACCGGCAAATACCCAGCCAAAGACAAGATCACCTCTTCGGCCGTCGATCTGCTGGGAGAGGAATCGATCCAGCGGCTGTTGCACATTACCGACACTAATAACCCTTATCGCTTCGACCTGCGACGCGGGGCGCTGGCCAGGGTGGCCGGTGGCGGTATTCATTTTAGCGATGAGATTTATAAGAACAAAAAGGATCTCGTCCAGGTTTATCTCGGCATCATCCAAAACCGCAGCATAGAGATCGACGGCTATAAATGGCCGATCGACAGTCTTATCGTCGCAACCAGTAACAACTCGGAATTCAATCGGTTTCTTGCCGAAAAAGAGGAGGCGCCAATTGTTGATCGCTGCCGTATATGCTACGTTTCGCACAATACCAACCACGTGCTGCAGAAAGAACTGACTGCCTATGCCATCGGCAATGAATCGAAAACTACTCTTACCGGCGATGTTATGCACCAGGATCCGAACCTCAATCACGCCGCATCGGTGGCGGTGGTGCTGACCCGTTTGCCAAGGTCTGAAAAACTCACGCCTATTGAAACCATGAAGCTTGCCGCCGGGGAGGTGGCCGGTGAAAAGAGTCTGAAAACCCTCTCGGAGGTCATCGACACCCTGAGTCAGGAGCACGATATCACCAAGCGCTTCGGCCAGAAAGGGCTCGGCCAGAGAAATCTCGGGCGGACCATTCAGCTCATGCTGGAGAGTTCCGAGACCAACGAGGGTAAGTGCATGTTCGCCTATGATGTGTTTCATGCCTTTGAGCGGGTCATTCTCGACTATGTCTCGGAGGCAAAGGATCGGGCGAAATTCCTTGATGATCTGAAAATTGCCAAGGGTTTGTATCGGGAACGGATCATGACTGAGATGTTCAACGCCTATATGGACGAACCTTTGGCGATCAGAAAGGATGTGCTCAACTACGTCAATATGATTATCGGCATCGACGCCGAGAATCTTGGGGCCGATAAGATGTGGAAATACAAAAATCCGCAGACCGGCGAGCTCCAGGCCTTGAAGATCGACGAGCGCTATATCAACTCAGTTGAAGATTGTCTTGGCCTAAAGACCAGGGAACAGAAGGATTCGTTTAGGACGTCTATTCGCAAGATCTACGGTCAGAAGATATCTGTGCGTCCGGACTATGATTTTATGGACAACCTCGAGCTGGTCAAGGCCGTCACCGATGTTCGTTTGAAATCGGATATTGCCGGTTCCGGCAGTCTTATCGGTGCCCTGGCAAACCGCACCAACGAGGAAAACCAGAAGCTCTATGACCGAATGATTGAAACGATGCTGAATAAGCTTGGCTATTGTACCACCTGTGCCCAGAAAACTATTGAATACTTTTGTACTCAGGTAGACGAGAACTGAGCGACCCCGGCAACAGCTTAGAACCGCTCGCAACGGCTCTTTTTACCGCAAGGGCATAAGTTTCGTACGAGCAGACAAGCTGCTCAACTCAGCTTTAACCCAACACGAAGGGTGAAGTAAACAGATGAAAAAAAAGCTTCGGGCACTCTATCATAGCCTTAAAGAACAGGGATTGACTCCCGAACAGGAGCAAATGATCCGCTATGAACTGGATCTTCTTGACCTGGACGATGAACATCGATGTATCATCCAACCGACCAGTCGTAGCCTGTATGCCTACAATGACCTGGAGATGCTCCACAATGCCTCTCCGCCGAATCTGCTGGCCCTGACCTCCGTCCAATCCCTCGACTATCTCTTGGAGCGGGATAAGCAACGGGAAAAAGATGGCTTTCCACGGAAGATACGAATCGGCAAGATGGTCAAACCGAGCCAGGACGGCGATGACAAGGTGGTCATTGTGCCGACGACGGTGGAGGAAAAACTGCTTCACGATCAGGTTCGGGTAAATGAAGAAGGCGAAGGAGGTGAAGGTGACGGCGGAGGTCAGGGCGGCGCCGGCGAGGGTGAAGAGGGCGAGGTAATTGGCGAACAACCGGTCAGGCCGGAACCGGGCCAAGGCCAGGGTGGTGCGGGCCAGGGCGAAGGAGGGGGGCATGATGTCGAATCAAACGCCTACGACCTGGGGCGCATTCTCACCGAGCAGTTCGAGCTGCCCAATCTGAAAGATAAGGGCAAGAAACGCTCCCTCACCAAATACACCTATGATCTGACAGATAAAAATAGAGGTTTCGGCCAGTTCCTCGATAAAAAATCAACTCTCCGGCGAATTATCCAGACCAACATTGCCCTGAAGCGGATTAAGGGGCAGGGGGCGGTAGACAGTCGGGATCTGCTGATTTCTCCTAAGGATCGGGTGTATCGGATTCTTTCCAAGGAAAAAGACTACGAATCCCAGGCCGTGGTGTTTTTCGTTCGCGACTATTCCGGCTCCATGGGTGGTAAACCCACGGAATTGGTGGTCAATCAGCATGTCCTGATCTATTCCTGGCTTATCTATCAATATAAAAATCAAGTTGTTACCCGCTTTATCCTGCACGATACCGAGGCCAAGGAAGTCGATAACTTCCAAACCTACTACAATTCCAGCGTCGCCGGCGGCACCCAGGTTTCAAGTGCCTACGCCCTGGTCAATAAAATCGTCGAAGATGAAACGCTTGAGCGGGACAACAATATCTACGTTTTTCACGGCACCGATGGAGACGACTGGGACACCAAGGGGGAGAAAGCCATTCCCGAACTGAAGAAAATGCTTGAATATGCAAGTCGGGTCGGCGTTACCATTGCCGAAAATGGCTATGGCATCTCCGGGCAGACCGAGGTGGAGAAATATATCCGTAGATCCGGCCTGCTTGAGGAAAAGCAAGCCTTGTTACGCCTTGATGTCATCTCCAAGGATACCACCGAGTCGCGGCTCATCAAGGGGATTCGGGAGCTTATTTCCTGACAACGAAAATTGTTGCACTACGGCTTACGCTCACTGTGAGGTGCTATGGAACTGATCAGCCAACATGCCAAAAAGATCATGGAAGGATGCAAGGAGCGGGCGCGTGATGCCGGTTTGCGCTTTCAGGATCAGAGTCTCGAGTATATAGTCACCAATCGCGATTTTCTTCAGCTGTCTCCGAAAAACATGATCCCCACCCTGTATGATTACTGGGTGCAGGATGTCGAGGTATTAAAAGAGCAGGGTCAGTATGAGCTTTATCCCAATAACCCTTACGAAACGGTCATCAATACCCGGCCGGCGATCTCTTTCTATAACGACAATAATCCGGACTGGTTGAATGTGATGATTTTCTATCATGTTCTCGGCCACATCGATTTTTTTCAAAATAATCTCTTCTTTGCCAATACCTGGGATTACGACTTTGCCGGCAAAGCCCTTGCTGATAAACGTATCATTGCCAAACTCCGCTCGGAAAGGGGCCGGTGGGTTGATTACATTATCGAGTTTGCCAGATCCATCGACAACCTGGTGGGCTATTTCGATCTGCTCTCTTCGCTCTCCGAAAACGGTAAAAAACTCAAAATGGTTGATTATTATTTCGATGTCTTTTTGCAGGAAAAAGAGAAGAAATCGATAGCCGCCTATGTGACCGAGATTGAGCATTATAACAAGCTCCTGCGAGAATTTCCCGAGGACGGAGAGGAGCATTTTATCGAATACGTAAAGAAAAAACACGCCGAGTTTGAATCTCTTTTTGAGAGGGCCGCCAAGGAGCAGAACAAGGGTGGTAGGCGGGATCTCCTGCAATTCCTTATGGAGAATTCCAAATTCCTCGGCCGGGAAGAAAATAAATGGATGCTCACGGTCATCGAAGTGATCCGCGCCACATCTCTTTATTTTCAGCCGCAGATCCGCACGAAAATCCTCAATGAAGGTTGGGCAAGCTACTGGCATGATAATCTTTTCTTGAAAGATGATCGGATTAGGGGGCACGAGGTCGATTATGCGGTGATCAATGCCAAGGTCACCTCCATGCCGCGGGTCGGCCTCAACCCGTATGCCCTTGGTATGCGTCTTTTCAGTTTTCTTGAGGATCAGGCTGATAAAGGTAAAATGACTTTTGATTATAGAAAGATATCCGACCATCATGAAAGGAAACTGTTCAATGAGAACACCGGCCGGGGCAAAGAGTTCATTTTTTCTGTTCGGGAAAATCTCTGCGACTCGATGTTTATCAATGCCTTCATCGACCAGGAATTCGTTGATTTACACAGACTTTTTGTCGTTGACCGACGCTTAAATAAAGAGCGGATGACCTGGGAATACTATGTAAGATCCCGCAAAGCCGAGCAATATAAGACGATGATTGCCGACTCCCTATACCATCCGCCAGCTATTACCATAAGTGTTGATGACGATAGCTCACTGATAGTGAACCATGTTTTTGAAGGCAAGCCCCTTTACCGAGACTACATAGAAGGCGCTCTTATGGGTATTGAATTTTTATGGGGAGGCAAGACCTGTCTCTACACTTTCGAACCCGAGCCGGTGAAAAAAGACCCGAGCCAAACCGGCAAAGAAGAACAGCCTCCCCAGGAAATTAAATGGCGACGGATTCGCTACACCATGAAGGACAAAAAATTGACCCGAGTGCAGGTTTGATCAATAGCTGAGAAAGGTGAGTGCATGCGCGATTTAAGTAAAGCCATGGGGAGTCTTGAGAATTGCCGGGGACAATTAAGCCAATCGCCGATCCTCTCGTTCCAAGATTTTCTGCAGGAGGTCATTGCCTCTCCACAACGGGTAATCCGCAATATCTATCAGGTGTATTCGGATATGGCCGATTCTCTGGTATGCGATGGGATTGATGAATATGGCGATGACCCCGAGTCCATTGGTTTTATGAAATACGATTGTTCAAAGCTTTTTGTCGACGGTGTCGACAGGGCATTTTTTGCCGATCGCCTTTTTGCCAATCGTTTGATGCGCCATGTCGACAGTTTCAAGGTGGGCGCCAAACAGAACAAGATATACATCTTCGACGGGCCGCACGGCAGCGGCAAGTCAACTTTCCTCAATAACCTGCTGCGCAAATTCGAAGAATATGCCAACTCACCGGAAGGATGCAGGTATGAAGTGGTTTGGCGACTCAAACAGGACCATCTAGTAGGAGGGGTGCATA
>JAABQY010000090.1 GCA_011391225.1 Desulfobulbaceae bacterium
CCGCTCGTCTCGTCGAAGGTGCCAAGCAGAGAATGGCAAAAGCAGGGAAATAGAGTCGACAGCCCCCGGTCAAACGGAGTCGGACGAGAAGCTAGAACGCCAAGAATATGTTTTCCTGTACTCTCCTCGTCATAGGGGAAAGATTGTTCATATCTGATATCTTTTTTCTTGAAAAATAATCATTTCCGTGAATCCCTTCATATTCCCCAATTTTTTAAAAAACCACCATATGTTGTAGATTGGTGTTGAGCAAGCCATAAATGTGGGGTATAAACACCCAGTGTGCAACATTCCAAACCGATTGTGAGAAAGTTTTGTTGAAGACCTCAGTTTTCTGCTTTCCCGGCCACATTCCAGAGAGTGCACAATCACTCATTTTGTTGTTTTTTCTAAATCTTGATACGAGGTCCTGCATGACACCTGACTTGACCAAACAGGTATTGACTCCAACCGCCGAAACGGTTTTGGCAAGAAGATACTACCTGAAGGATAACGGCGGTAATGTAACAGAATCGTGGGAAACATTAGCCCGGCGTGTTGCAAATGCTGTTGCTGATATTGATCATCAACAGAAGCATTATAAGCAGCTGCGGGAAGATTTTTTTAATATCATCTATCGACTTGATTTTCTCCCTAACTCCCCCTGTCTGATGAATGCCGGAACCGATCTTGGACAACTCTCGGCGTGCTTTGTTCTGCCGATTGATGATTCAATGGACGGAATTTTTTCAGCGATTCGCAACGGCGCTTTGGTGCATAAGACCGGCGGCGGGACTGGATACTCGTTCTCTCGTCTTCGCTCAAAAAATGCCTCGGTGCGATCAACTCAAGGTGTTGCCTCCGGCCCTCTATCCTTTGCTGCCGTCTTTGACGCGGCAACGGAAACCATCAAGCAAGGGGGCAAGAGGCGTGGGGCAAATATGGGGGTTTTGCGCATTGACCATCCGGATATCATGGATTTTATTATCGCTAAAGCTGATCAGACCAGGTTCAACAATTTTAATTTCAGCGTTGGCATCACCGATGTGTTTATGAAAGCTGTGGAGGAGGATGCTGATTACGACCTTATCGAACCTTCAACCCAACAGGTTATTAAAAACCTCAGCGCCAGGATGGTTTTCGACAAGATAGTTGATTTGGCTTGGCATAATGGCGAGCCCGGAGTCCTCTTTATAGACACGGCGAATCGTGATAATATGACGCCACAGCTGGGTGATTTCGAAGCGACCAATCCCTGTGGTGAACAATGGTTGTTGCCCTATGAAAGTTGTAATCTCGGGTCAGTCAATCTGGCAAATTTCGTCAACAAGGGAAAGATTGATTACGTCCGGTTGAAAAAAGTTGTGCGTATCGCATCGGTTTTTCTCGATAATGTCATCGACTGCAATCGTTTTCCTATTCCCGAGATAGAGAAAATGACCCTGATGACCAGGAAAATCGGTATGGGAATCATGGGATTACATGACATGCTTATTCAGCTGGAAACCCCGTATGCCAGCGAAGAAGGGAGAGCCCTGGCGGTCGAGGTCATGCAATTTATACGCGATACCGCCGAGGAACGATCTTTTGAACTTGCTGCAGAGAAAGGCCCATTCCCAGCGTATGATTCGGAAGTGAATACGTATCGGCCCCGCCGCAATGCCGCTCTCACCTCCATTCAACCGACTGGAACGGTGTCGATGATTGCCGATTGCGCCTCAGGTTGCGAACCCTATTTTTCCATCGTTATGGTGAAAAATGTCATGGATGGGGATCGGCTGATTCTGGTTAATAAATACTTTGAGAGAGTGGCGAGGGAGGAGGGCTTTTATTCCGCTGAGGTGATGAGTAAGGTGGCCGACAGCGGTACAGTCCTGGGACATGAGGAGATACCTTTGCGATGGCAGGAAATCTTCCGCACCGCCCAAGATATCGCACCGGAGGATCATATCAAGATGCAAGGCTGCTTGCAGCAAAATGGTGTCGACAGCTCAATTTCAAAAACCATCAACTTGCCCAACAATGCTACCCGTGACGAGGTGAAATTCTCATATGTTACCGGCTATATGCTTGGCTGCAAGGGGTTAACCGTTTATCGCGATGGGTCAAGGGACAACCAGGTACTTAATACCTCGGATACCGGGACAAAAGAAAAAACTGCTATTTTCTCGGAACGCGGCCCGGTCAAACAAATTCTGCCGGATACTCTCAATGCCAAACGCTACCGGGTCAAGGATCAGTATCAGAAATCCGTGTATATCATCGTCTGCTTTGATGAAAACGAAAAACCCATGGAGGTGTTTGCCAAATTTCCCTTCGATAATCGAGTCGATTTAAAAGACAAGTCGACGATGTGGACGACCACCTGCCGTCTTGTTTCTCTAGCCTTACGATTTAATGTACCGATGGACGAAATTATCAAACAACTTGACAGGTCAAGCGGTCATATGCTAGACCTTCCGGCGCAACTGAGCAAGCTGTTTAAGTCCTTTTTGGCCGGAACACAGAAAGGCTTTTCCTCTACTTGCCCTGAATGCTCAGGCATGCTCCGCTTTGAAGAAGGGTGTGAAACCTGTTACGAGTGCGGGTATAGCAAGTGTTCGTAAGATGATTTTTAAAATTGATGGGTACGATACATGACAAAAGTAGGCAGAAATGAAAAATGCCCTTGCCTGAGTGGAAAAAAATATAAGCATTGCTGTGCACTTAAGGATCAGGGAAAAGTCCAACAACAGTCAGTAAACGTGACCTTGATGGGCGGAGTGAGGAAGATTCAGGCTCATGCCGAAAGCAAAAAAACCGCCTCTCGGGAACTAGGTGTTTTCTTTTTTTATTCGACCGCCTTGGGAGATGCCTGGCTCCTGGAAATGACCGCATGCGATTGCGTCCAAGTAGCCAGGGAGGGTGTAGCCTTAGAGCCTCCGATTGACGAAAACTCTGAGGTCATTGAGATCAATTACAGCCACACATTTGCCATAGATAATAAGCAATTGGCAATCACCGACTATGCCGATAAGAGCATCCGGATCCTCAGCGATGCTCCAACTCGTGAGCTGAGTGCTGCACTCCGTCGCATCAGGAAAAAAATTTCCAGCAACCAACTGCCAAGTGTTCATCTGCCGAACCCGGAAAGCTCTATTTCAGTATGAGCAGAAATCTGCTCGCCGGATTACGAACAATCCCTATGGCTTTGGTCATGGGGATAATATTTTTGTTTTCCGATCAACGTGGAGATACCTTGCATCTCCCACCTCTTCCGGGCATTGATAAGCTTGCCCATGCAGTGATTTACGGGGTGTTGGCCGCCACGACAATCTTTGTTTTTAGTAACAGTTATAAAGAAAAGAGACCACGAGTGGTCCTGGTCGTCACCACGCTGTTTTGTCTGTGCTATGGAGTTTCCGACGAATTTCATCAATACTTTGTTCCGGGACGCAAGGCGAGTATTTTCGATATTGTCGCCGACGTTTGTGGAGCCCTGCTCGTTGGTCTGGTTTGGGCAGGTTGGCAGAAACGTCGGCAATAAGAGTCCGCAGCAGAAAAAAAATCAGATTTGAGAGTCTTATCGGTTTTGCAGGATTTTGGCTATATCCTTAGCAAAGTAGGTAATGATGATATCCGCTCCTGCCCGTTTTATTGATAGCAAGGTCTCTTCCATTACCTTATCACCGTCGATCCAGCCTTTCTCCGCAGCAGCCTTGATCATCGCGTATTCGCCGCTGACGTGGTAGGCGGCAATGGGCAGGTCGAACTCTTCTCGCAGCCGTGCGACAATGTCCAGATACGCGACAGCCGGTTTGACAATGAGGATGTCGGCGCCCTCGTCGACATCGAGGGTGGCTTCGCGCAGGGCTTCGCGGCTATTGGCCGGATCCATCTGATAACTTTTACGGTCGCCAAATTGCGGGGCGCAGTCGGCGGCGTCGCGAAACGGACCGTAAAACGCCGAGGCGTATTTCACCGCATAGGACATGATTGGCACCGACGCATAATTGTTTTCATCAAGAGCAGCCCTGATTTCCGCCACCCTGCCGTCCATCATGTCGGATGGGGCGACCATGTCGGCGCCGGCCTCGGCGTGGGAGAGGGCCGTCTTGGCTAGGATTTCAAGAGTGGCATCATTGTCGACAACATTATTTATCAGACAGCCGCAATGGCCGTGGTCGGTATATTCGCACAGGCAAACATCAGTAACAACTAGGATTTCCGGTACCTTGTTCTTCAGTTCTCTGATTGCCGTCTGGATAATGCCGTTCTTGGCATGGGCCCCTGATCCGACGCCGTCCTTTTTCTCCGGCAGTCCGAAAAGGATGACGGAACGAATGCCAAGTCGCAAACACTCCTTGGCCTCACCGGCCAATTGGTCGACGGTTATGCGGAATACTCCGGGCATGGAGGGGATCTCCTCACGCCTGTTCTTGCCCGGCATGATAAACAGAGGGTAGATGAACTGGCCAGCGGCGAGTTGCGTCTCGCGGATGAGTGCACGAAAAGCGCTGTTTTTACGTAGCCTTCTTGGTCGGTATTCTGGGAAAACCATGGGCGCTCCTTGGGTGAGTTCTTAATTAATGTATAATATCTTACGTTTTTAATTTTTTATGAAGATAGCTTCGTTCGTGGCCAAATTGTTCCGATTTAATCAGCTCTTCCGGGATAGCCGCACAGTTCACCTTTATCATCGGCTGATCACTCGATCTGGAGGCGCGGTGTATGGACTTGGGCGACGAGTCCTTTGCTGGTGCCGTGGTCGCCTCTGATTAAAACCCAGGCATCGGTTGGGGCAATCATTTCGATCTGTTTCTTCAGGGCGCGCCTGACCCTGGATTCCCCGGTCAAGCGCGGTTTTTCCGGGGACCCCTGACGAAGCAGAAGATTTTCTTGCAGAAAGCTTGGCCAAGCACAGACCATTGGCGATGGCCAGGATGATTTTATCATAGGAAAGAAACCTTTCGATGAAATCGAAGGCACCCTTGTGCGTTGCTTGTACAGCTGTTTCGATGGTCCCATGGCCGGAGATCATGATCTCCGGCATGCTGAAACGTTCGCGGATGCTTAGTTCGTCATCTATTATGAGGATACGTTTATTCATTCCTGTCGGTAGATACTCTTACGCCTGTTTCAGGAGCGGCAGTTCAATAATGAAAACCGAACCGTTCGGTTCATTGTCCTGGACGCGGATATAGCCATTATGATCAGCGATAATAGTTGAAACGATTGCCAGTCCAAGGCCGGTACCAGTCTTTTTCGTTGAAAAATAGGGTTCAAATAGCTTCAGCTTGTTCTCTTTGGAGATGCCCGGACCATTGTCGTAGACCTTGAGATAAACGTTGTCCTTTTCCTGGTCAAGAGAAAGCTCAATATCTATATTGCCGCCATTCGGTAAAACCGCAACAGCATTGTCCAGTAAGTTGATGAGGGAGCGCTTGATCTGTTCAACGTCAAAATTGAAAACTGGGACGGGTTCTTTTTCCTGGCAAGTGAAGGAGATATTTTTATGACCCTCTTGGTATAGAAAGAGGGTGCTTTTCGCAAGTTTAAAAAGATCATCGGGGGATTTTTGTACCTTGGGCATGCGGGCAAATTGCGAAAATTCACTGACCAGTCGTTTCAACTCATCGACCTGGGTAATGATGGTGCTGGTGCACTGGTCGAAGATGCTGTCGTCTTCATTAAGGATTTCCGGATAACGCCTACGTAAGCGCTGGGCGGAGAGCTGGATGGGGGTGAGCGGGTTTTTGATCTCGTGGGCGATTCTTCTTGCTACCTCCCGCCAAGCTGCCATTCGCTGCATCTTCTCGAGCTTGGTAAGGTTGTCGAAAACCAGGACAAAGCCGACCGGTTTTCCGCCTTCATCTTCCAACCGGGTGAAATTGATTAAGAGGGAATAAGTCCTACCCAACACATTTAGTTTAAGATGCTGTTCAACGGTGATTTTTTCAGTCAACTGCAACTCTTTAATGAAGCCGTCAACGATAGATGACTGGTAGGGCGGCAGGACGTCCCGGTATTTAAGTCCGAGGAAAAGGAGCTTGTTAATGTTCAGCAGTTTCTCGGCAAAACGATTGATTGTTGTTATATTTCCGCTTTCGTCAAGGGAGATAACTCCGGCCGAGACGTTCTGGAGAATGATCTCCGTGTAGCGCCTTCGCTGCTCCGATTCCTGTGAGCTTTGCTGCAGAGCAGTATGGGCTTCACCTAGCTTTTTATTGCTGGAATTGAGGTTGATGGTCATCTGGTTGAAGGAGTCGACAAGAAGGCCCATCTCGTCATTGGAGTCTCGTTCCATGACAAACTCAAGATCGCCGTCAGCCACCCGCCGTGTGGCCAAAACGAGTTTTTCCAGGGGTTCGGTGATGCCCCGGGAGATGTACAGGCCAAACCATATGGCGGCAAAAATTACCAGAAGGGTAACGATTAGCAGGATAATCAACAGCCAGACCTTGAAGGGATCCTTGAAGTGTTTGAGTTGCCGATAGCCGGCAATACCCTCTGAGATATTGGTCATGCGGGCCAATTGTTCGCTTTTGACGAGAAGCGAGGTGACCAGGATTGCTTTGCCGAGTTGGCCGTTGCCGAGTTGAATTTCGGCAACACAACTCACCAGATCTCCCGGTTTCAGCTCTTGGATGAGGGTTTCCCTGCTCTGTTTGTTACGCACCCGTTCAAGAACTTCAACGGGCACCTTCGGCAGAATGGTGCTGCGCAACTGGGCGCCGCGAACGACGATTTCAAGGTTTTTGTCATTGGTAATGAGGCTGAGGCTGTCTGGACCGTTAATAGGATTGAAGGAGAGGATATTTTCCAACGCCGTGCTGATAGCCTCGGAAGTATAAGCATTGATGTCAAGATCCTTCAAGCGTTCATCTATCCCCTTGCTCATCAAGGTGACCTGGTCTTCCTTTTCGCGCAACAAGGATTGGGCGAGTTTCAGGGATTCAGTCAGGGAATCTTCGATGCTGGCATTGAACCAATAATCCATGCTGGTGGAAACAAACTGCAATGCAACGAAAAACAGGAGGATGGTCGGGATAAGCGTCAGGGAGAGAAAGGAGACAATCAGCTTGGTTTTGAGTTTGTTACCGAGTCGGTTGGATCGTCGCTCGAAGAGGAGTTCCGCCAGGTAGCGAAGTACGAGAAAGAGAACAAAAAGCACCAGCAGGACGTTGATATTGATGAGGGCGAAGATCAAAATGTTGTTGGTAAGCGGAGCGTTAGTCTCACCTTTTAACCACAGGCTTTGCAGCCAAATAAAAAAGGGGATGAGAAGCAGGCAAATGCAAATTACCCGACGGATGAGCTTTTGCTTCTGACGGGCTTGTCGGTCATCGTATTGCCAGTTGTCTGCGGGCATCTCTTCCTGGGGTGGGGTGTTCATTTCTCTGATCAGTATCTAAACAGGATTGTATGCCAATCAGTTGCCACGTCCCACCAGGAAAGAAAGGGCAGCACATTGTGGAGACTAAGAGGCAGGGTTTTCTGGTAAAGCTCAGCGCGAATCCTCAGCTTATAGTTGTTGTCGGGAATGAGTTGTTTTAAGAGAACAACTTTGGTGCCATTCAATTCATTGAGCACCTTTTGCGCTTCAGGCAGGGTTTTAAGCGATACAACCGCGTTGTTATCTTCTTCCAGGGTGATTCGGTAGTTCTCTTTCAGTGTGTCATAACTCATGATGTGCTGCAGTGTGAGGGTGACAACCTGTTCATCCGGCCAGTTTTCCGCAGTTTTGTAGAGCTCGATAAAAAAGGAAAATTTGAGAGCTATGCCGCTGTGGAGAATGGATGTCATCTCTTGGGTGAAGCTGTTGTCGAGGGTGCCGAATACCAGAAGATGCGTGTCGGAGGTGGTCGCCGTTACGTCCTTGAATAGAGCCTTGCGCTTTGGATCGGCCGCTGATGCGGGAACGGCATAGTTTAACCATAGGAGTTGGGCAATGAGGGAAAAAACTATGAATTTCAAAGAAATGATCGGCATTGATATGGTCAACGGCTAAGCCGTTAGGGAATGTTGAGTAGTTGGCTGCCGTTCTATTAAACACCTGTCGCTGGAGTGTGGTTGTGCTCAGCTTGAAAATGGGGGACATTTGTGATGTCTGTTTATCGCGACAGTCAGCGAAATCAAAGCTGCCGGTAATCTACCTGATCTTGACATGGATGTCCATGTCTTGTTCCGCACTTAATTGGACTGGGGCGGTGTGTGTTTTTCAGGATCGGGCGATTGTCTCCTTGACAATTGCCGCGAGAAAAATTATCGTGCAAATGCACAATATGGTGTTTCAGTCAAACCACTGAGAGAACATACCTCAACATAATTATATTTCAGAAAGGAGTTTTGAAAATGCGTGTAGCCATTCCGACCAACAATCCCGGCGGTCTTCTCGCCGAACGTTCTGACCATTTCGGCCACTGCGATCTTTTTACCGTCGTTGAACTTGACGAGCAAAAGGGTGTAAAAGAGGTGACAACCTTAGCCAACGGCGGGCATGAAGCAGGGGGCTGTTTGGTTCCCGTGCAACTTCTGCACGATGCGGCAGTGCAAGCGATCATTGTCGGCGGCATGGGCGCGAGACCTCTGCGTGGCTTTGCCGATGTAGGGATCATTGTCTATTTTGCCGATCGTGGCACAATGAAAAGTGTCGGGGATGTGGTTGACGGTTTCGCTGCCAATCGTTTGCCGGTTATGCATGCCGATCAGGTGTGCAAAGGATCGGGGAATTGCCACCATTGATCGATTGATTTTTCCTTGCGCACCCAGTATAAAAGACCCTTGACCGGATGCTCCCGATCGGAAGCATCCGCGGTGTTTTCCATTTGGTTTAGAGATTATTTTGCGGGTTGAGATTCCTTTGATCCGGCAGAACTCGCATGCCGAAGAGCCCTGGAGAGATGTATGTCGCCAAGACCCAAAAAAGTCAGAAATTGTCAGGGCCAGTTTTGTGGCAAATCTTTCAAACCGACAGGCACAGCCCTCGTCTATCTGAAACAGATCCCTCTGCACCATGATGAACTGGAGGCCTTGCGGCTCTGTGACAAAGAGGGATTGACCCAGGAGGAGGCGGGGAAGAGCATGGGGGTTTCTCGCGGCACTATTCAGCGCATCATTACCATAGCCAGGCAAAAGACTGCCGAGGCCTTGACCGGCGGTCACGCTCTGGTGTTTGTCGATGAGGTGGAAAAGGAATAGCTTGTAGTTGAAGTGTCAGGCCCATCGCCAATTGCCTGTACCGACGTTCAGATATTTTCGCGGGTCTTGTTGAAGGTGATTCCCGGCCATTTTTCCATGAAATATCTCAACATCCATTCACTTTGCGCGAGATAGGTGAGAAAGCCTTCCGTGTCACGGGCTAAAGCCCCCTGGTTTTTCCGTTCGAATTCCTCGAAGGCCTTTTTGTCATCGCAGTGCACCCAGCGTGCTGCCTGGTAATCAACCGGTTCGTAGATGGCCCTGACGTTGTATTCGTTCTGCAACCTGGCCATGGTGACTTCAAACTGCAGTACGCCAACAGCACCCATGATGTAGTCCGAGCCGATAAGCGGGCGAAAGACCTGGATGGCACCCTCCTCGGCGAGTTGCATGAGGCCCTTCTGCAAGGCTTTCATCTTTAACGGATCTCTGAGCAGTACCCGGCGAAAATGTTCCGGAGCAAAATTGGGAACACCAGTAAATTTTAAAAGCTCCTTGGGTGAGAAGGTGTCACCGATTTTGATTGTTCCATGGTTATGGAGACCGATGATATCCCCGGGCCAGGCCTCCTCAACGTTGGAACGCTCCTGGGCCATGAAGATCGTGGCATTGGCGAGGGTGATATCCTTGCCAATGCGATGGTGCCTGACTTTCATTCCCTTAGTGAATTGGCCGGAACAGATGCGGAAAAAGGCTATGCGATCGCGGTGCGCCGGGTTCATATTGGCCTGAATTTTAAAAACGAAACCGGAAAAATCCTCCTCTTCCGGATGGACTTGGCGGCTGACTGCCTGGCGTGGACCTGGCGGTGGAGCCATTTCGACAAAACAATCAAGCATTTCCCGAATGCCGAAGTTATTGATGGCGCTACCGAAAAACACCGGGGTTTGTCCAGCGTTCAGATAATGGTCATATTCGAAGGGATTGGCAGCACCGGCGAGGAGTTCGAGGTCTTGTCGCAGGTCATCGGCCTGGCGGCCGAGCAGTTCATCAACTTTCGGATCACTGAGGTCTTCAATGAGAACACTTCGAATATCCCTGGTATTCTGTCCCGCAGTGAAGAGGTGCAGAGCCTTGTGGTAAATGCTATACACCCCCTTGAACGTCTTGCCCATACCGATGGGCCAGGACAGGGGGGTGCATTCAATCTGCAGCTTTTCTTCGATCTCAGCCATAAGATCAAGCGGCGACCTGCCTTCGCGATCGAGTTTGTTGATGAAGGTCATGATCGGGGTGTTGCGCATCCGGCACACCTCCATCAACTTTTCGGTCTGTGCCTCAACGCCCTTGCCGCTGTCGATGACCATGACGGCCGAATCGACGGCGGTCAGAACCCGATAGGTATCCTCGGAAAAATCCTGGTGACCAGGCGTATCGAGAAGATTTATTTCATAGTCCCGATAGGTAAATTTCATCACCGAGGTGGTGACGGAAATGCCGCGCTCCTGCTCGATTGCCATCCAGTCGCTGGTGGCGTGACGATCAACCTTTCGCGATTTGACCGCCCCGGCCAGATTGATGGCACCGCCGAAGAGGAGCAGTTTTTCTGTAAGCGTCGTCTTCCCAGCATCGGGATGACTGATAATGCCGAAGGTCCGCCTCCTGGCAATTTCCTGGTTCTGTTGTTTACTCATGGTTGATGAAAATATGACTTTGATTTATGGAATGAACTTATTATAAGAACAGGCAGAAAAAAGAGACTAGGATATGTTCTTTTTCCGATAATGCAAATAGAAAAATGACCTATGAAAAATATACGTACAATCCTCGTGACCGGAGGCTGCGGGTTTATCGGCGCCAATTTTGTCCGGCTATTGCACAGCAAGTACAGCCATTGGCGGGTGGTTAATCTCGATAAACTGACCTATGCCGGCAACTTGAAAAACCTTGAAGGGATAAGCGAAGGCCTGAATTATCGCTTTGTCCGGGGTGACATTTGCGACAGAGAATCGGTTGACCGGCTTTTTGTCGAGGAAGGTTTTGATACGGTGGTGCACTTTGCCGCCGAATCTCACGTTGACCGATCAATTACCGGGCCGGGCGCTTTTATACACACCAATATCGAAGGCACCTTCACCCTCCTGGAAGCAGCACGGCGGAATGGGCTTGCCGGCAATACCAAAGGTACAGAACCCTGTTTTCTCCATGTCAGCACCGATGAGGTGTATGGCTCCTTGGGACAGACGGGGTATTTCACCGAGACCACGGCATATGATCCGCGTTCACCCTATTCTGCCTCAAAGGCCTCTTCCGACCACCTGGCGAGCGCCTATTATCATACCTACGGATTACCTGTTCGGATCACCAACTGTTCTAATAACTATGGCCCCTATCAATTTCCCGAAAAGCTCATTCCCCTGGTATTCAATAACGCCTTGAATAATAAGTCCCTTCCGGTTTACGGTGATGGCAAGAATGTTCGCGATTGGTTGTATGTTTTAGACCATTGCCAGGCGATTGTCGAGGTACTTGAGAAAGGCCGGGATGGGCAGTGTTACAATATCGGCGGCAATAACGAGAAACAGAACCTCGAGGTGGTTACCCTCATCTGTGATCTACTTGATAAAAAACTTGGTCTTGCCGAGTCCAGGCAGCCGCGTCGGTCACTCATCAGCTTTGTGCCTGATCGTCTGGGGCATGATCGTCGCTACGCCATCGATGCAACGAAAGTCAGGCAAGATCTCGGCTGGGAACCACAGGTGAGCTTTGAAGACGGCATTGATAAAACCGTTGATTGGTATCTGGCCAATCTCCAATGGATTGCTGATATAGTCAATGGGTCATACCAGCAATACTATGCCG
>JAABQY010000091.1 GCA_011391225.1 Desulfobulbaceae bacterium
ATGATAGCGGATTTCCCGCTGCGCGGCTCGGTGCCGGCAACATACAAATTTTTTGACATGATCTTCTCTTGGAAATAAGTGAAAGGGGAAGGGATCGACAGATAAGAACGGTTACATTTGCAAATGATCCAGATCCGGTAATTCCGTGACCGGGAGGGCATACGGTTGGTTGAAAAGGCACTATTATACTCAATTCTCCACAATCTTTCCAGGTTTTGGCAAGCAGAAACTTGTATATACATGTCTCTGGCAGTAGGCAATTTTCATTGCATGAACCTCAATTTGTATATACAATCGGCAAACCAAGAAATGACCACAGCAACTCTCGACATACCCGAGAACCGTCACAATAAATCCATGCTCCGCAGACAAAAGGAAGCAACATGCCTACACATATACTCATCGAACCCGGAAAAGTCACCCTGGCGCAATTGCGCCGTATCGCCAAACAACCGGTGACAGTCAGTCTGGCTGAGAATTGCAAGGCAAAGATAGCGGCTTCGGTGCAAACGGTCAGGTCTCTGATCGACCAAGGGCGGGTCATCTACGGCATCAACACCGGTTTCGGCCTGCTCGCCAAGACCGTTATTCCCGATGACGAACTGGAACATTTACAGCGCTCCATCGTTCTCTCCCACGCCGCCGGTGTCGGGGCTTTTATGAAGGAATCAACGGTCCGGCTGATGATGATTCTGAAAATCAACAGCCTGGCCAGGGGCTATTCAGGCATCCGTCTGGAGGTTATCGAGGTCCTGATGCAACTGGTAAACGCCGGGGTTTATCCGTGCGTACCTCAGAAGGGCTCGGTTGGAGCTTCTGGAGATCTCGCACCGCTCGCTCACATGAGTACCGTCCTCCTCGGGGAAGGTGAAGCAATGTATCAGGGAAAACTCATCAGCGGCCGGGAAGGTCTGCAGTGCGCCGGACTCAGCCCGATCACCCTTGGCCCAAAAGAAGGCTTAGCCCTTTTAAATGGCACCCAGGCCTCCACCGCCTTTGCCCTCGAAGGACTCTTTGCCACCGAAGAGCTGTTTGCCGCTGCCGTGGTCTCCGGTAGCCTGTGTGTTGAAGCGGCGCTGGGTAGTCGGCGACCTTTTGACCCGCTCATCCACGAGGTTCGCGGCCACAAAACCCAGATCGATGTGGCGGCGGTCTACCGAAGACTTCTAGCGCATAGTGAAATAGAGATATCTCACAAGAACTGCGAGGCGGTGCAGGACCCTTATTCCCTGCGCTGCCAGCCGCAGGTGATGGGCGCCTGCCTTACCCAGATCCGTAATGCCGCCGAAGTCCTTGCCACCGAGGCTAACGCCGTCTCCGACAACCCTCTGGTCTTTGCCAAAGAAAATGACATCATGTCGGGAGGCAATTTTCACGGCGAACCGATCGCCATGGCCGCCGACAATCTCGCCCTGGCCATCGCCGAAATCGGCGCCCTGTCAGAGAGAAGAATGGCTCTGCTGATCGATTCACATATGTCGAAGCTGCCGCCTTTTCTCGTTGAAAAGGGCGGCCTCAACTCGGGGTTTATGATTGCCCAGGTGACCTCTGCGGCTCTTGCCAGCGAGAACAAATCCTTGGCCCATCCGGCATCGGTCGACAGCCTGCCGACTTCGGCCAATCAGGAAGACCACGTCTCCATGGCCACCTTTGCCGCCAGGCGACTGTCCGAAATGGCTGAGAACACTGCCGGAGTCCTGGCCATCGAACTGCTGGCCGCCTGCCAGGGCCTCGATTTTCGGGCGCCCCTCAAATCTTCACCGCTCCTCGAAAGCGCCAAAGCCCTGGTCCGCAGTGTCGTGCCGTTTTACGATCAGGACCGCTATTTTTCTCCTGATATTCAAAAATCACAGGCACTTATCCAGTCTGGCGCTTTTAATTCGCTGGTCGGCTCCAAATTACTTCCGAGTTTTACGAAATAAAGTATTGAAGCAAGCATTCGGTTGGTGTGTATGCCTTTGCACCCCTGCCTGCGACAATTCATAGTGGAGCCGAGCACCGGGCGGGTTTTTCAAAAAAACCAGGCTGTTCTATATGGCTGAAGGTGTATCTGGCGAGGATGTAGCTGCATACCAGTGTCGCTAGAAAAAGAGGGAAATTTTTCATTTGGTAACCAAAATAGGTGTTTGCAAATCCCTCTACAAGAATTTTTATCGACGGGTGCACCAGATAGAGACTGAGACCGACCTTGCCTAACTCCCTGAGCGGGGTCGTTGATAAAACCCTGTCGAGCAAAAGGCCCTTTGCACAAAGGATGAAAAAAATCAATAACCCGGCCAGAAACCCGTAATAGCTGAAATATGTTTGACTGTAGACAATCTTCTGACCAATGATATTGCCGGTCGAAAAAAGCACAAAGAAGATGATCACAACAAATCCCAGAATTGAAGCGGTGCTACCGGCCACCCGATATAGTGGCAAGGGACAAGGAGCAGTTGCCGCCGCCAGACAGTACGAATAAAGAAAGGAAAAGAACACCCCGGCGAGAAAAACCCCGAAGAACAGCGGCATTGTGTTGTGAGCCATACCCAGCAGCCAAATCGTCTCAATCCCGACGTAACGGTTCCATGCGGCCATGACCAGGAGCAGGAGCACCATAGTCAGCCTAGGATATCTCCGCAGCGGCAGAACCAGTAACAAGACGACAATCGGCCAGAGAAGATAAAAGAGGATCTCCTGGGGAAGCGCCCACAAATGGCCATCTCCCTCAAGGAAAAGACCATGCAGAAAGGCGAGGCTGTATCGTTTGCTCAATACGAAGACTACGAAAATATAAACATAGTACATGGGCAGAATGCGCATGAAACGACGCCTGAAATAACCGGACATCAAGGCAAACGACAGAACCGCCTGCGGATTGCCGATAAAGGGTCGAGCCAGAAGAAACCCGCTCAAGGCAAAAAATATCCATACGCCAGTCGCCCCAACACCACTGAACCAGCCGCAGGTATGGTCAGCAATGACCATCATCGCCGCCAGTCCCCTCAAGCCATCCAGGGCATCAAACCTTTCCGACTGAGCATTGCCGGCTGGTTGTCGTCCCGAACCTTCATGGCCAACCATCGGCGTCACTTTCCTCAGCATCAGTATTCCAACGAAAAGGGCAAACGTCAGTGCAATGAGAGCAACCTGCCAATACATCGCATCGAAAATACGGGTTTTCCCGACAAGGTAGGGATCGTTTCCTTTTGCCGTCACCTGCACATACTCGGGAAATACCTGCATCGTCGCATCAGGTCCGGCAACAAACAACTGGCCAATTTCGTTTGGCCCCAGGAGTAGCGGCGCATGGAAGTAGCTGGATACCTTCAGTTGATAGATTTTCACCGTGCCCAATTGCCCGCCCGTATCAATTCGAAGGAAATTGGTAAAGTTACCGGTGAGTGACACCTTGATTTTGGCTCTTTGCTCATTTATCGAAAAGGTTGGCGAAGCGTTTTCCTCCCGAAACGTATTGTAATACGAATAAAAGACCCGAAGTTTATCCGGGTGATCACTCTGCATATCGATTTCGACAGCCCCAATACCCGGAAGAATCTTTATCAGAAAAAAAGAGAGTGTACCGAAAACGGCTATGGCAGCTAGAATCGGAAATAGTTTGTTAAATTTGTTATCCATAAAGTGTGTTCCTCAAGATATTCCCAAAGTACCCCCACAGATGTATTGCAGGTTTCCGGCGCTACAAAACAGGTGCTTCTCAAAAGTTGACTTTTGTCCTGGGTGATGGTTGTATCTCTTTATTCTAATCGAATTAAAACTTCCATGATAAATCGCCGGCAGCTTGATGGAGTGTGGCGAGAGCTGCAATGGACAGAAAAAGATGAAGGCCCGTAAGACTACAATTGCTGTCGGTTTCGCAATCACAGAACCCAGCTCGGATGCAACACAAATATCCTTGATATCGTATTGCAGTTTGTGCTACTTTCCATGCGGCATGCGAGGGAGCTATACTTTTCAATTCAGCCGTGTGACTAGGGGCAAATGCTAAGAATACAGTACACTGAATATCGTTATAAAACACCAGACCGGCTTGTAGCACTGCTTCCAAGAATATTTCCCTCTTTGTTCTTTTATATGCACCTCATCGATATTGTCTTTCGATCAAGCAGAGTGGCAAAAAAGGGTGAGTACGGTGATAATGATTGGATAGAAAGCAGCATGAATGTGTTAAGGCGGCTAGAACAGGCGGGAGTTAAGATAGAAATATCGGGTCTCGAAAACTTAGAATGCCAAAAAGGCCCGGTCGTTTTTGTTGGCAATCATATGAGTATGATGGAGACAATGCTTTTACCCGCTATTATTCAGCCGATATTGCCGGTGACTTTCGTGGTGAAAGAGAGCCTCCTCGCTTATCCGGTTTTCAGGCATATAATGCAATCGCGTAATCCGGTTGCTGTCAGCAGAACCAATCCACGACAGGATTTGAAAGTGGTCATGTCCGAAGGGGTCGCTAGGTTACAAGCGGGGATCTCAGTGATTGTTTTTCCGCAAACAACACGATCGCACACATTTGATCCGGAACAGATGAGTTCGATTGGTGTAAAGCTTGCAAAAAAAGCCGGGGTACCAATCATCCCAATCGCTTTGAAGACTGATTGTTGGCAGAATGGTTCATGGTTTAAGGATTTTGGCAGGCTTGATCTGTCCAAAACGGCGCATTATTCCTTCGGCCCTCCAATAACGGTCGTAGGTAAAGGGGACGAAGAACAAAATGAAATCAACACGTATATTGCTCATGCACTGAAAAAGTGGTGGAGCTTGTCGGACACTGAATGAAGATCTGCGTGCTAGCTTTGCAATACAGGGAGTGATGAGCCGCTAGGTCACTGGGCTTTCTCCTGGTGGTTGTAAATAAATGAGGTGCTAGTCCTCCTCATCGCCATCTTCAATAAATTCGTCTTCTTCTTGATCTATACCCTCGAGATCGTCATCATCTTCATCGGCGGCGAGGTTGTCATCTGTTTCTTCAACAGTTTCAGGAAAGCCGACATCTTCCAGATCTGAGTCCTCGTCCGAACCGCTTTGCAATCGGATTGCTTTGGGGATTTTCGATTCTGGTAGGACCAGTTCGGTGATCTTGGCAATTTCTTCTTTCAGTTTCGGATCCTGAAGACAAATTTCACAAGTGGTGGCATGTTGCTCCATGAAGGAGACCATGCGGGCGGGAGCCATGGTCTCATCGCGCACACTGAGATACCATGACTTAATCATTTTAATTAATCTTTCGCACTGCATGTGGGATAAGAATCAGGTTCTTTGAATTTTTGAAAAAAGATACGTTTGCCGCTCGACACTCTGTTAATACGACAATAAGACCGTGCAGTATAATAAATAGTTGTTTTTAAGGTCAACACTTATTATTATATCGAACGATTTTTACCGTAACACTTTGGAAGTGGATAGGGCACTGGTGGCTCTCCCGGACTTCAAATCCGGTGTAGCGGGTTAATAGCCCGTTAGGTGGGTTCGATTCCCATGCACTTCCGCCACTCGATTTTCGATTGTCTTAACTATTTTTTCAGGAATATCCGGTGTGGCATTCTCAGATTTTTGAGAAATGCCATATTTTTTGATTTTATTTGGGTCAACGGAGAAATCCCGATGAAAATGAGGTTCCTCCCTCTTGCTCTCATTTAAAACAGGGGGTTCTACCTCATCCAAAATATTGCGCCCAAATGACAGCATTTCCTCAAAGATCATTTTGGGATTCATATCCAATCGGTCAGAAGGATTTTGTCAAATACTATCAGGTGAACAGGTAGTTGAAGAACTATCTGTAAAAATTGATTAAGCCACTCATAATTATCGATCAAAGACCTTTTGCAGTGCGGGCAGCAGGGCGGTCTCGATCTCCAGTAAATAGGCTTCCCACCCCTCACCGAAGCGGTAAAAGGCCAATGATGCCGTTTTCTTGGTGATAATGGCATCTCGGTAGGGCTGGAGTTGTTTCGCGTTGAGAATAGCCATTATCGCGACTTCTCCGAGCTTTTCTCTGAGGACTGCCGGAATGTAATGTTCCATTGTCTTCCATATAAGTTGCGGGGCAGAGAGGATCTCGACAAGACGTTCCTCCAGCAAATCCTGCAGAGCAAATATCTGCTCGCTGGTGATTTCAGAAAGCGCAAACAGCGGTTGATTCGAATTGGCTTCATGTAAACGCAGGAGCAGCCCAGTTTCCAGGCGCGAATAACGATCAACCAAGCCGATGATATCCTTGATCAGTGCCCAGCGGGTCACCGGATCGTTTTGCAGTTTGTCCTCATACCCTTCCTGAAGAAGAAAAGCAGTCAGAACTTCGGCAATCGAGCTGCTGAACACCCCACCCTTGTTGGCGGTTGTGTCCTTGATCTGTTTGATTTTCGAATGGGTGGCGATATGCCGTCTTGCCCCGTCATCAAAAAATACGTTGGCCCCTTCGACGATAAAATGCAGTTCCTGAAAAAGATCGAGAAACTGCCGGACATTGCCGTGATGGATGGTATCCTTGAAACCGCCGCAGGGAATGAAGGCGCGGATATCCGCTTGGCTGATATATTTGCGATTCGCCGGATTATAGAGGAAATTGCGGTGAAACAGTGCCCCATCCTGCACCAGGGTGCCATCAGGAAGGGTGACATTGCCGGCCTGAATCGGCACCCTGAAGCCCTGACTGCTCAGTTTTGCCGTCGGAAAACCAAGAGAATTAACGCGAGGTTGGGAGTTGCGCATGAAGGCCAGCTTCATCAACTCTTCCTTATCAAGACCCTGGGGGTCAAAAAGGACCGAGCCACCATCGATAATCAAACAGATTTTCCCTTTGTAGCATTGTATCTGGTTGGCCCCGAGATCACCGTCGGGTCCGCCGGTAATCATCAGGTTCAGCTCTTCTTCCCGCTGGTTATAGTGGTCGATAAGGGTTCTGAAGCTGCCCATGATCGAGGTAGTGGTCATCCCAGAAATTGCGATTTTTCCACCAATTTCCGTGATAATTGCCGCCATATCCCCGGTTGTGCCGAGTGATTTTCCGTCGACCTGCAGTTCCACCCCTTGCTCGCCTCGATCAAACAGGCCGAAAGTCCGGCCGTCGGATAGCAGGCCGTAGGTATCGTGGGGAATGCCAAAACTCTTGCCGGTAGTCAGGGTACGCCAGTACTCATAGCCTTTTTCTTTAGCATGGTAGGCGATATCGTCCATAAGCGGCGCGGTACCTTCATCCGGACCGAAAAAGACCATCTCCGGCTTGCCGTAATAATCAACGATCGAATGGTCCGGCAGGATCAAATCCATGATGCCTTCGGTGTAGTCGTTCAACGCCTCTTTGCTGTAGCCGGCATATTCCGGACGAGGGACAACCACGCCCTTTGAACCGCTTTCGCAGATATCCTTGTGCTTCAGCCGCTGTGCCTTGGGACCCAGGGCATAGTTGAGGAGCACAGCGTTGTCGAGTTCGGTGTCATAGTTGGCGCGTGATACGCGAATCAGTCGCAAACCGCCACGGGCAATATCGGCGGCCCGCAGGTGCGTGCCGCAGGAATAATGGCTGTTGACGAAAAAGATGCCGAAAACAAAGCGGCTGAAAACCAGGGGATCAAGAATGGTGTTGTCAAAACGGAAGGAAAAAGAACGTTTCTCTGACTTGTAGAAATTGGTTTTCAAGGTGCAGTTGACGATCTTGCACATGAATTTGAAGACTTCATAGCCAAGGGGGAAGTCGATGAAGCGGCTGGCGATGATCTTGTCGAACTCCTGCCACTTTGCACCAATTTCCTCGGCACTGATATGTCTGGCCACCGCAGGAGAAAATTTTTGTTCAAAAACGCTATAGAGAAAACCGATCAGATCTGGGTTTTTCACAACGGTATCTAAGATCAGCCGTGCTGTATAGGTAGACTTATTGGAACTTTGTACACGTTTAGAGAAGGCCTCGCGCTGATCTTTGCTGGCAAGATTCTCAAGAATCTCCCGGTCGGCAATGTTTTCGCTCTCTTTGAAAATAAACATATGGGCGAAATCAATGGCATTGCCGGCAAAAAGCATTTCCTGGAAGCTGATTTGGCCCTGCAGATATACGCTGGTAATTGGCCCCACGGCAAAGGCCAGAAAGGCACGAAGATCGGCAATGACGCCATCCTCCTGCTTTCTTGTCAATTCACCGCCAACATACAGGGTGCAGATGGATGACGAAACCGACGCCTGCCCCAGGTACGGTTCCCAATAAGCCCGCTGCAGGGTCAGATCGTGGTCTTCAAGGATTTTACGCAGCACCGGCAGCTGGGGTGAAGCGAAATCGGAGTTGAACATCAGCCGCGTCTCACCGCTTTCCGGCAGATTAAAGACCCCGATCAACGGGATGATGGATTGTTCACTCTCTTTTAAGAATTTTTCATAGCGCCTTCTCGTCGGCTCCGGCGTCACATGATAATTGCCGGCGACTGTAAAGAGAAAACGAGATTTTTCAAAGACTTCCCTGGGATAATCGGGGATCATTTCCGGCCTGACGATATAGGTGTAATAGCGGCTTTCCGGGCTGAAGTAATATTCCCGGCGGTGGCCGGCGATGAGGTGTTCGAGCACCGTCTCCATGTTTTCACGGGTATCTTCCGTGGCTATTCGCACCCATTGTACCGTACCGGACTCGCTTGCATCAAATTCCACCTGGGCGACGCGGCCGGAAAGAACCACCCGGCCGTCGATAACCTTGATCGAGGTAGCGATAGATTGCAGGAGATTGGCCAGCGGCGCCTTGTGAATGTTTTGGAAGAAGTATCTCGGCAAGCCAAGATCCTGGAGGAAAATCCCTGCTGCAAGGTTCAGGCAATTGGCGGTCAACAAACCTTCCGCCGACAGATCAATTACCGCTTCGTAGAGAACTCGCGGGTCAAGTCCGACACTTTCGGCCTTGGCGATAATATCCGCGCCCCTGGTCGTTGAGGGAGAAGTACGTGCTGGAAGATGTTCCATGATAACTCCTTAAGTAATTGGCGCAGAAGACCATCAGCCACCACCCTGGTTATAAATAAACCAGGGTGATGAAGACCAAGAGGAAAAAATTTCAACCGGATAATTAGCGGCGGAATTGGGCTCCGAGAACCAGGCCGAGATCGAATGCCCGGTTGTTCATAGTCAGGAAATCCTTGGGCACCCGGTCGGCAACCGAAGCCATGACCGATTGCGGCTGCAATATCTCGGTAATGCCGATGAGGGCGCCAAGAACGCAGATATTGAAGACCACCGGTTTGCCGATCTTTTCCACAACCGTCTCATACATCGGTAATTCAATCTGCTTGGCATCAACCTTGCGGGTGGTCTGCACGAATCGCTTGTCGGTGAGCAAGGTTCCGCCGGGCCGAATAATGCCCGAATAGGTGTTGTAGGCCTCCTGGGTCAAACAGACCAGGATGTTCGGCTGAGTAACTTCGGGGAAGTTGATTTCCTTGTCGGAGATGATGATGTCGCTGCGGGTAGCCCCGCCACGGGCCGCAGCGCCATAGCTCTGAGCCTGGGTTGCATTCAAGCCTTCA
Organism: Desulfobulbaceae bacterium; assembly: GCA_011391225.1. Lineage (GTDB taxonomy): Bacteria > Desulfobacterota > Desulfobulbia > Desulfobulbales > Desulfocapsaceae > Desulforhopalus_A. The sequence goes on from JAABQY010000091.1 coordinate 9,501, forward strand.
TAAATAACGGCCGCCTCAGCGAGAATTATGGCTGCGGTAATAACTCCCTGCCCTCCAGAACCAGAAAATACCAGACGTATCCTGTTCATGATATTTTCTCCTTCATTGCATAAGCGATAATCTTGTCATACTCCTCGCAGTATTCCGGTCGCTCTTTTTCAACAAAAATGCCACGGGGAATGAGATGGGGCTTCTCTTCCAAGGCCTTCGAGCCAAGTTTGGCGGTGTTGTCCCGATAGAGTCCCAGCATGTTGGCTGCGTCACCTTCCTTATTCTTGCGGCCAAAATGGGTTGGGCACTGCGACATGATCTCGACCACCGAAAAGCCTTTGTGGAGAATGGCTTTCATCAGCATTTCTGTGCACTCCTTGACATGAAAGGCAGTGGACCGGGCGACAAAGGTCGCCCCCGCAGCTTTAGCCAACTCAACCACATCAAAACTGCTGTCGATGGTTGTATAAGGCGCGGTCGTCGCCTTGATTCCTGGGCCGGAAAGCGGCGAGTACTGGCCGCCGGTCATGCCGTAAATGCGGTTGTTCATGACAATGGCGGTGATATCGATATTACGCCGCGCCGCATGGATAAAGTGATTGCCGCCGATGGCCAGGGCGTCGCCATCGCCCATCGGCACAAGTACCTTCAAATTCGGCTTGCTCAGCTTGACACCGGTGGCAAAGGTCAAGGCCCGGCCATGGATGGTGTGCAGCGAGTGAAAATCGACATAGCCGGAAATCCTCGCCGAACAGCCGATACCGGAGACCATGACAATCTCGTTTTTATTCAATTGCAGCCCTTCGATGGCATGGATAAGGGCGTTGAGGATGGTGCCATGGCCGCAGCCGGGGCACCACATGTGCGGGAAAAAACGGTCCCGTAAATAGTCTTTGACTGCCATATTATACTCCCCTCCCCTGGATGACCCGAAGGAGTTGTTTGATGTCTGAAGGGGTGATGAGCTTTCCATCAATCCGGTTGGCCAGAAATACCCGATCGGGGTTTTTCACCGCCGCTTTTACCTGGGTCAAAACCTGGCCCATATTCATCTCCACGACAAGAACCGCCTTGGCGCCCGAACATTTTTCCTTCACAAGTTCCGTGGGAAACGGCCAGATGGACTGGAGCTCGAGGACCCCGATCTTTTCGCCCTTGTTCCTGCGGTTCTGCGCCAGATGGATGGCAGATCTGGCAGAAGAACCATAGGATACCAGGATATACTCCGCCCCTTCCAGGCAATGTTCTTTATAGCGGGTGATAGCCTGGACATTGTTTTCGATTTTATCGATCAGGTGACGCAGCAGACCGCCCACAATTTTCGGATTGTTGGAGGGGAAGCCCCACATATCATGGAATAATCCGGTAACGTTATAGCGATGTTCGCCGCCGAAATCGGACATCGGCAGGCGTCCGTCCTCCCTGGGCAAATAGGGGTGGTAATCGACGTCTTTGGCAACCGAAGTCCGCAGCCGATCAACAATCTCCAACTCGCCCTTCTCGGGGATGATGAGCTTCTCGCGCATATGGCCGACAACCTCGTCAAAGAGAAGAATAACCGGGGTGCGATAGGTCTCGGCCATGTTGAAGGCATGAACCGTCATCTTGAAAACATCCTGATGGTTGGAGGCGGTGAGGGCGATGATCGAGTGGTCGCCGTGCGTTCCCCACCGGGCCTGGTTGACATCGCCTTGGCTGACATGAGTGGGATTGCCGGTTGACGGCCCGCCCCTTTGCACATTGGCGATGACGCAGGGAATCTCTGCCATGCAGGCATATCCGATCGCCTCCTGTTTTAAGGAAAACCCGGGTCCGCTGGTGGCGGTCATGACCTTTTTGCCGGTAAGCGATGCACCGATAATAGCGCACATCGAGGCAATTTCGTCCTCCATCTGGATAAATTTGCCGCCGATTTCCGGCAGGCGCTCGGAGAGGTGTTCGGCTATTTCCGTTGAAGGAGTTATCGGATAGCCGGCGTAAAAATCGAGCCCGGCATAAAGGGCCCCTTCCACACAAGCCTCGTTTCCCTGAACAAATCGAATATTCTTAGGCATTCTCCTCTCCCTCCTCTGTCAAAACCTCAATGGCCAGATCCGGGCAGCGCAATTCACACATCCGGCAACAGATACAATCTTCCGGGCGAATCGCCGCCGCCTTATCCGAGCCATCCAGTTCGAGCACCTTCTTCGGGCACAATGCAATACAAATTCCACAGCCCTTGCACCAATCCCGGTTGATAACAATTGCCTTAAGCTTTTGCCTCGCCATACTCCCCTCTTGCTTATTGTTGATTGCCTGCAATCAACTTTGTTTATTCATCTGCCCCAGAACTACTCCGCATCCATAAAAGGATACGAGAAATCGGACGGGGGCGCAAATGTTTCCTTGATTGTTCTGGCTGA
>JAABQY010000092.1 GCA_011391225.1 Desulfobulbaceae bacterium
ACGCTCTTCCGATCTTTGCCTCATTGTATTCCCGGAGTATGGTGCCTGTGGCTCCCGTGGTGTAAAACGGTGCCCATAAAAACATGGTACCACTGTGGAACAGGGGCAGAAAAAGAAGATAGTTGTCATTTTTTTGGACAAAATAGGACATGCCATTTCCGGCAGCCGTGTTTTTCATTGAAAAATGGGTGTGTATCACCGGTTTTGGCGTTCCGGTCGTACCGGAAGTGAACATCATGGTAAGGTTATGAGTGTCCGCCACATCGACCATTGCATCCGAAATATCGTCGTATGCATTAACTTTTAAATAGTCGATCATGTCATCAGGAACGGTATTGCCGATGCAGATATAGGTTTTAATTGTTTTCAGTTTTTGTTGAATCGGTTGTACCACTTTTAAAAACTCGGAGCCGAGGAGAAAAACCTGGGGTTTACAAACTTCCGCTGCATACAAAACATCGGCGCTTTCAAATCTGAAATTGAGTGGCACGACGGTGGCCCCCAGGCGAATGATGGCAAAGTAGGTGATCAGCCATTCAAGTGAGTTGCTTTGAAGGTGCATGACATGATCGCCGTTTTTAACGTCACATTCCTTGGCCAGATAATTGGCAGCGCGGTTAATGGCGTCATTAAACTGCTTCCAAGTGAGCGTCCTTCGTTTTCCAGCCGAGGGAGTTCTCTCAATGAGGCAGACCTTGTCGGAAAGATGACGAGCATGTATGGCAGCATATTTAGAGAAGTTCACTGTTAGTCTCCTATCAAATGTTTAACAATAAATCGCTACGATTGGCTATAAACCAGCCTATTACACCACATATCGGTCCTTCAGTTTTCGATGCAAGATTTTTCCAGTTGGCGTTCGAGGCATTTCATCGCTTGTGATAAAGATTATATCTTTTGGACGTTTATAGCTGGCGAGCTTTAGCCGGCAACAGTCTCGAATGTCCTTTTCGCTGATGTTTTTTTCGTCTACACCGTCTTTGAGGGCTACGATGGCCACGATTTTTTCCCCCCACTTTTCATCCGGCAGACCAATGCAGGCACAGTCAAACACACATTCATTGCTCCCCACGACCTCTTCCACTTCGCTGGGGTAGACATTTTCCCCGCCGGTGATGATCATGTTGTCTTTTCTGTCGACAATGTAATAAAACCCGTCTTCGTCCTTCCTGCCCATATCGCCGGCGGAGAACCAGCCGTTTTTGAACGACTCCAGGGTCTTCTCAGGCAATTTATAATATTCGTCAAAGAGCATGGGGCCCCGGGAAAAAATTTCTCCTACCTCACCGGTTGAAACTTCGTTGCCTTGAAAATCCACAATTTTTACTAATTCGGTGCTGATTACCTCCTGGCCGATGGAACCGGTTTTGGATATCTGATCCTCGGGCTTCATGACGGTGACAACCCCGGCTTCCGTGGAGCCATAGCCTTCATAGAGTTCGGCGTTGGGGAAAAAGGTCACGATAGCCCGCAGCATCTTTTGGCGAACGGGCGCTGAGGAGCAAAGCAATTTTCGGATGGAGCTGACATCTCTTTTGCGATTGTCCTCGTCGACATTTAAAATCATGTTGTAGTGGGTCGGTATGAGCGAAATGAAGGTGATCTTTTCTTCTTCAACGATTTTGAGAAGTTCCGATGCCTTGAAAGAGAGGGCCGGGTGAACGTAGACAGAACCGCCCAGATAGAGAAAGAGAAAGGTGTAGAAGGTAGAGTTGATGTGGCAAAGGGGCAAGATGTTCAAACAATAATCACGGTTGTTGAAACCAAACTCCAAGCCATTGATCAGATAAAACGCGATGTGCGATAAATGGGAGCGAATCACCCCTTTGGGCTTACCGGTGGTGCCGGACGTATAAATCAATATCCATGTGTCCTTCGATATAACGCTTGCCTCCGGCTCTTTATCCGGACTGCCGGAGATGAACTTTTCGTATTCCAAATAGCCGGTTGTTTCACCGCCCACAACCACATAGTTTTGCGGTGCAATGTTATGGAGATTTTTTTTAATCGGGTCGATGATCTCCGCGAACTGCGCCTCTACAACCATGACCTTGGCATCGGAGTTGGCGGCGATATATTCTGCCTCGCGGCCCACCAGCCGAAAATTGATCGGTACAATGATGATACCGGTTTTGGCCGTGGCCAGATAGACTTCGACCATTTCGATGCAGTTGTCCATAAACACGGCCACTTTGTCGCCCTTTGCCAGGCCGAGGTCCATAAGACTATGGGCCAGTCGATTTACACGCCGATTGGTTTCCGCATAGGTGAAGCTGCGTCTTTGGTCTTTCAGTGCTAATTTGTTGGCATACCTCTTTGCGTTCAGCTTAAAATTCTGTCCCAAATTCATCCAGCGCGGCATGGTTTACCTCCCCATTTTATTTCATCTCTTCCAGCTGTTCGATAAATGCTTCGATGTTGGTTTTGGTCTGTTCATCAGAAAGACACCGCAGGTCGTTTAAATCTCCGTCCATGGTGACAAAGGGGATGCCTGTCTTCGCAAAAAGGCGCTGCGGCATACCGTAAAGACAATTGGTGTTGTTGGGGCAGGTGCGGGCATTATGGTAGAGGATACCGTCACAACCGAATACTTCCAATTTGCTTTGGATGTATTTTTCTTTGTAGGTATCATCCCGGGCAATAAACAGTTCCGTGTACGCCCGTGCCATACTCTTAAAGGGATCCGACGAATCCAGCGCAGAAAAAATCCAGCTGCTGCAGTAGGTCGATGCAATGACATTGACGTTCAATTCGGCAAACATCGTTGAGTGCATCCCCAATCGACCCCATACTGGCATGCCATCCCAATAGAGGCGAAATTTCTCCTCACCGACAAGGGCGCCTTTTCCGCCGGCGACCCGTTCTAGAAGCTCGTCCAGAAGCAGCCGATACGTTTTAACGGCTTGCAAAGTGCCGCGACCGACCACCGCCGGTCCCATCAGGGTCGTCGCATCAAAAAAAGTCAGGGGCGAGGGTTTTGCAGATGCCGTCGCCAGGCATTTTGCCCAAAGATCCGAGCATTCTCGGGAAAGGGCCACGGCCTGTTTCAACGCATCCATATCGAGCTTGCGGCCGGCTAGTTGCTCGAGCGGCGCTACCAGGTTTTCAATTTGCGAGGCAATGGAGGCAATGTGAGACTCGGTTATCTCGCCCACAGACCGGTGGGATTGGATGCCGATTACCGGCGCGTTAAATTTATCACCATACCAATTGAACCAATCCAGAACATCGCGGCACTGGTTGGTATTGTAAACGAGTACATCCGGCTTGGGGACTGACGATATCCCTTTATATGCGGTGGATAATGGCGTGATGCCCTTTACGAAGGCACCGATATCGGCCGTCAGGTATGAGCAGATCTCCGGGGAATATCCCATGGCGTTGGCCGTAGGGATCATCTCTGTGGCCATTCGCGTGGCGCCCAGCATGGCCGCGTGGGTCTCGGGGAAATAAATCAGATATCCCAGGCTACGCAGCAGTTCCGCCGGTCCCACGCTCGTGCACCAGGCGATTTTTTGTTTCCCGGACAGAGCTGCTTCGTTCAACTCATAGTAATAATCGGCCATGAATCGGCTCAGTTCCTTGGCGGATTCAAGACGTCGCAAGAGTTGTTTTTTTTCGTGTGCCATGTCAGTCACTCGTTATCGCTTGTTTGGTTTGCTTTTGCATACAGGGCGGCGCCGATGGCACCAGCCAGCTGCGGAAACGGTGGCGTCATTATGACTCTCCCGATGTGTTCTTCGAATAAATCGATCAAGTAAGGGTTGTGGGCCACCACCCCACCTGTCATGACAACCTTTTCCGTCAGGGCATCCATCTCCAAAACTCGCCGAATCACGGAGGCAAAGAGCCCTTTGATGATATCCTGCACTTTTTCGCCCTGGCGGACATATTTCAGCACTTCGGTGGCACTGAACACGGTGCAGTAGCTGCCGATTTTGACGGTTTCGCTAGATTGTCGAGCAAGTCCGTCCATGTCGGAGAGTGGAATGTCAAGCCTGGTTGCCATCTCTTCCAGAAAAGCACCCGTGCCGGCCGCGCATTTGCGGTTCATCTTGAAACTGATGCGTCTGCCCTGGGAATCGAGTTTGATGATTTTATTGTCTTGCCCACCTATGTCGATGACGGTGATGGCTTCAGGAAAATAAAAATAGCAACCCTTAGCATGGCACCCGATTTCCGTCTGGTTTCCGGTTGCGTAGGTTACGTTGTGACGGCCATACCCCGTGGATACGGTATGAGTCACCTGGTCGGGCGTGCAGTTGGCCATGTGCAGGGCGTCGGCAAGACACATTTCGGCAGTGGCCGAAAAATTCACGCCTGATTTGCGGACCCCATGACCGCAGAGGTGTCCGGCGGTATCGATCAGGGCAACCTTCGTGTGTGAGGCCCCCACATCGACGCCCGCATAGATCGACTGCTCTGTTGAGTATGCTTTACTCATATTACTCGATTTTAAGTAATAAGTCGGCGCCGGTATCGCGGGTTGCACATCCGGCCCACAGCAGGTCACCGCCACCAACGGCTACGGCGACCTCGGGGAGATTACAGGCTACTTGTTCGCTTCCATGCTGAATTCCATGCCTTTGATTAACGATCGCATGGTGTTGTTGTAAGGTGTCTGGATGTTGGCTTGCCTGCCGTATTCCACGATTTTTCCATTGATGTAATCGATCTCGGTTCGCCGGTGCGCTTCGATATCCATCAGCATCGATGGTTTATGGTGGCCCGCGCTTTTTAAGTAATCTAATGCATTCTGGTAGTAGTCCCACCCCACATAGATTTCATTGGCCCGTGCCACGGCAAGGCATTCCTTGATTAACGCATCAATGACGCTGAAGGTCATTGGATCGCCCATGGCCTGGGCCATGGTCAGACCGGTGGCTGCGCATACAGGGTTCATGGACGCATTCATAATGGTCTTTCGCCAGACCATGGGAACCACCTGATTCGTATGGTCGGTGCGAAGCCCACTTTTTGAAAGGTCATTGGCGATATGTATAGCAGCTGCCTTGGCTGTCGGGTCGAGTTCTTGAATATAGTGGGGCGGATGATGGAATGCCATAGTGACATGTGCCGGGCCTTTAAATCCGCATCCCCAGTTTACGACGGCCCGCATTACCGGCTTTTTGCCGAGTACATTTGCGATTTCGTACTCCGTATCAATACCGTTTTGCCAGCTGACGACAAAAATTCCTTCCTTGGATAAATCTCCCAGTGCCGATGAGATGAGCGGCAGCGCCTGGGCCTTAACGCAGATAAAAATGGCATTCGGATCGGCGGCGATCAAATCTCCAATATTGTTACATGTATGGGATATCTTCTGTTCGAGACGTTCCGCCCCTTCAATAATGATTCCCCTTTCTCTTGCGGTATCAACCAGTTCGGGGGCGATGTCACAAAGGGTTACTTTGTGCCCACCTCGGGCAAGAAATGCTGCCACAATGCACCCAACCGGTCCGGCGCCAATAATGCCATAATGCCAAGGATGATTCTGATTTGGTTTACCCATGAGAACCTCTTTCTGTTGTTCCTGTCGATTCTATTCGAGGATATCAAATATCGTCGCGTCCAAAATTCTTAATCCATTTTCCTGCAGCACAGCGATAGCCCTGTCATTGTCAGAAAAGCAAAAAATCATAACGGCACTTCTAATAGAGGATCCTATATAGGCATACATGGTTTCAATACGTATTCCGGCCTTCAATAACGGCAGCATTACAATAGAGAGACTGCCGGGCTCGTCAGGTATTTCCGTTGCAACCACTTCATTGACAAATGCAGGAATGCTCATCTCCATCAGTATTTGTCGTGCTTTGGCGGTATCGGATACCAATAGACGGAGCTGGCCGAACGCACCAGTGTCGACGAGATTCATTGCTCGCAGATTGATGCCGGCATCGCCCATCGCCTTTATGACATTGTACAGGCGAGTCGGAGAGTTTTCGATTGAAATAACAATTTGTTTGAGTTTCATAGCAACGCCTCTTTCCAACGTTTTTTAAAAAAAGAATTGGTTCGGAACCTATCGTTCTATATTCAAGTTGAGTTGAGCAGCTTGTCTGCTCGTACGATACGTATGCCCTTGCGGCATAAAAAAGCGACTATCCAATGTCGCGTCCTTTATCAAATGCCACCAGATTCAATTCCTTAAAATTGGCCGGCACACGCTCGGCAATCACCGCTTTCCATTCATCAACAGGGAGATCCAGCATGGCTGAGGCAATACCTAGTAAAATGGTGTTCACCAGTCTGGGGTTACCAAGTTTCTCAGCCATAGGCAGCGCGTCCACAAAAATGGGATCGGTTGTTCGCTGTTTGATAACCGTTTGGGCCTCTTCAGGATAGCTTCCCATGCCGGCATATACCGCTGGCGGTATTATTTTCTGGAGGCTGGTAATTACCCGTCCGGAGGGCCTTAAAAAATGAAGCCACCGTACCGTTTCCGACAATTCAAAAGAAAGCAGGATGTCCGCCTCGCCCTCCATAATAATGGGTGAGGCAACATTTTCACTATAGCGCACATGGCTGGTCACCACGCCGCCCCGCTGGGACATGCCGTGGATTTCACTTTTCTTGGCGTCAAATCCGCTGCGCATGGCTACGTCCGATAAAATTTCACTGGCCGTTATTACGCCCTGGCCACCTGTGCCGACCACCAGCACGTTGACTGTCTTCTTGTTATTTTCTCGAGTCATTTTATTTTCCTCTTGGAGGGGGTAACCGCTGGGCATATCATTGTGGCACATAAACAATTGCATTCGATGTGCACACTTGCTCGCAAAGGGCACAGCCGTAACATGTTGTCGCATCGATGTTTGAGTAGCGACGCTCTTTTTTATCCGCGTCATCAGGAATGATGTCTCCCTGGGAGATGGATGGACAGCCTAGCTTGAGACAGCGTTTACAACCGAGGCAGCCATCACTGTCCACAGTCCGTACCGCTTGCGGGTCGCGGCGAAACAACTGGACACAGGGACGCTTGGTGACCAGCACAGACGGCCCGTCATAGGCGACTTCCTCCTTCAACGCAGCAATGGTACCTTCCAAATCAAAGGGATCGATTTCTCTGACGCGCTTGCAGCCCAGGGCACGGACAATCTCTAGGATGTCGACAGCGTAGGTTTCCTCCATCTGAAGAGTACGTCCGGTGCCGGGATTCTGCTGCCCTCCGGTCATGGCTGTGATGCGGTTGTCCATGATAAGCACATTAACGTTACCTTTATTGTAGATGACATCCATCAGGCTGGTGATGCCGGAGTGAAAGAAAGTGGAGTCGCCTATGGCGGCAAATACCGGTCGTTTGTCTTCCAGTCCGGCGATGGCCATTGCTTTGGCAGTGCCATGGGCCATGCTGATACTTGCCCCCATGCAAAGCGTGGTGTCGATGCTTTGTAAGGGCGGCAACACACTCAAGGTGGAGCAGCCGATATCGCCGTGAACAATGGCCTTCATTTTATTCAAGGAATACAGCAAGCCTCGGTGGGGACAGCCGGCGCAAAGCAGCGGCGGCCGAGGCATACTACCTCCGGGTGCTTTTTCCTGGACTGGCGGGAGATCGTAAGGCAATACACCGGCTTTTGCAAAGCCGGTGGCCACGATATCTGGAGACAGTTCATCCAACTTGGGGAAAAAAATCTTGCCTTCGACGGCCAGTCCCATGATGCGGATTTCATCTTCGATGTACGGTTCGAGTTCTTCCACGACAAAGAGCCGCTCGACCTTGTCGGCAAATTCTTTTATCTTCTTTTTTGGCAGCGGAAAGGTCATTCCCAGTTTGAGAATCGATGCATCCGGCATGATTTCTTTTACATACTGGTAAGCAATACCACAGGTGATAATGCCAATCTTCTTGTCATTCCATTCGATTCTGTTAACCGCCGTTGTCTCAGTGACGTGCTCGAGTTTTTCTTCCCGTTCAAGGACCAGGGGATGTCTTAATTTGGCAAACGCCGGAATCATGACAAATTTCTTCAGGTCGCGCTTAAATCCTTCGGCAACCGGAACAGCCGCTTGATTGCCCGCATCAATTTGGACAATGCTCTTGGAATGACACACCCGGGTGGTCATACGCAACATGGTGGGGCAATCATACTTCTCGGACAGAAGCAGCCCTTCTTCGACCATTTCCAAGGCTTCCTGGCTGTCACTGGGCTCCAGCATGGGGATTTTGGCGAACTTGGCATAAAAACGGTTGTCCTGCTCATTTTGGGAACTGTGCATACCCGGATCATCTGCACATACTATCAAAAGCCCCCCGGGAATACCGGTATAGGCAAGGGTCATAAGCGGGTCTGCCGCCACGTTCAGTCCCACATGCTTGGTAGTAAACAGTGTTCGAACACCGGTCATAGCGGACCCTATCGCCACTTCAAGTGCTACCTTTTCGTTGGGTGCCCATTCTGCATAAACGTCCTTATACGTAGCAAAATTCTGCAGTATTTCTGTGCTTGGTGTACCCGGATAGGCGCTTGCCACCTTAACACCGGCCTGAAATGCTCCTAGTGCCACCGCCTCATTTCCTGAAAGGATCTGTTTTTTCATTCTTTTGCCCCTGTAAATATTCTGCCAAAGTCAAGCATGCGCTTCGTATCGATTAGTTAAACGCATAAGTGAAAATCGTTTCCTTTGTATTGTTGTTCTCTGAATATGCGTTTTTTGCCTGTGGCATCTGTCGGGTATCCGCCACCATCTGCCGTACAGGATAATAAATACATAGTAGCTAGAAAACAGTTACATTAAAGCTGTTGCGGTTGTCAAGCAAAAAACTTTCCGTAAGCTACGTTACCGTAGTGTCCACAGTCTGATTGACCGATAACATAGCTCGGATATCTTCAGGTACTCTCTGCGCCACCAATATTTCAGGGTCAACCTGATCCGAGAAAGCCCAAACCCTGACTTCATTGCCGACGGCAACCGGATGAGGATTTTCTCCCTGCCTGAATTCATGAGCTATAACAAACGAGGTGTTTCCGAATTTTTCAACTTTTGAGGTAAGCTCTGTTATATCGCCATAGTACAAGGGTCTTTTAAACGCCATATTGCTGGCCACCAAGGGGAATCCTCTGAAAAACCGGTCTTCATGAATCTTCAGCGGGAGATCAAATCCGGCGGCCCGAAGCATTGAATGCGTTCCGCTATCCATCCAGATGTAATAATGCGGATTGTAGATTATACCTGCTGGATCACAGTGTGCCCATTCGACACGAATTCTTTGAATAGCTGTGAACATTGTGTGTGCGCTTTTATTTCACCTTCAAGACCATCGCAGCGCCGGTATCACCAGCTGCACAACCAGTGAAAAGCACATAACCGCCACCCTTCATGACGGACTCTTCAATAGCTTCGATGATAGATCTTCCGGCCGTAGGGGCTTGTGGATGCCCGAAAACCAATGAGCTTCCGAAATTATTAAAACTATTTACATCAAGATTCATCTCTTTAGCCATATAGATGTCATTAGCTGCAAATGGATTATGAGTTTTAATGACGGATATATCGCTCACTTTCAGCCCCGCTTTATCCAGAGCCATCCGGGCTGCAGGTACCGGTGCTTTTGCCATATGGGTTTTCTCCACCCTTGAGTAGCCGTAGGACACTATCTGAATTTCAATAGTTGGATCGCTGCTTAATTCTTTGGCATTCTGCTCTGTAGTAACGATCAATCCGCAGTTGCCATCCGCCGGATGAGTCTGGGCACCAAAGGTATGCGCTCCATTCGGTAAAACAGGCCTTAATCGGGCAAGGCCATCAGCCGTTGTTTCCGTGATGCCCTCATCAGCATCAATGACCAAGGTCTTTTTTTTGCTCAGTTGAACTTCCACTGGAAACATGTAACCTTTTTGAAAGGCTCTATCGTTTGCCAAGGCATCGGTGTACTGTATATATCGGCGTAATGCCAATTGATCACACTCTTCACGGGTCACGCCACTCAAGGCGGCAACATTCTCGGCAGTCTGAATCATTGACGCACCGCCCCATGGATCGTAATTGAAATGTTCCATCATCCAGTTTTCAGAAATCACCTCACCTCCCGGCCCCATCGGATTCGGCCAGATAGTATGCGGACCATTTGAACAGCGATCGGCGAACAAGGTAAAAGCATTTTTACAAAAACCAGTTTCAATACCCATTGCGGCTTGAAAGATGCCGACAGTCGATGTGGAGCAGGCCTGACTCACCATTAATCCAGGAATATTGTCCGCACCAATGAGGGCAGCAGACCAAGGACCACCATAAAACATCTTTGGTTGTCCGATAGTAACTCCCAGGATAAGGTAATCGAACATCTTTGGATCCCATTGCTTTGAGGTCAGCCACCGCTTTGCAGTGTTTGATCCAAGAACGATGGAATTTTCAGTCGCCATGCTGCTTTGCCAACGGGAAAATGGCGAGCTGTAATACCCTTTGTAAGGGATAAATGCTTTGCTTAACATAATGTTATATCTCCTTTTTAATTGATTAACGTGCTATTTGCCCTGATACTCTGGAGGCTTGCCTCCAACCGAAGAAAGACCGGCAAGGGCATCTTCCGTAGAAAACATAGAGTTAAGCTCGGCGAGTTCCAGCTCTATCGCTTCAGGTATTGACACTTTTTCCTGAGCATCTATAAGTTGGTCGGCTTTCAACAGAGCCAAAGGTGCTTTGCGGGAGATAATTTTTAGAGTCTTCTCCGCCAAGTCATCGGACACCCCCAGCGGTTTTAAGCCAGCCAAAAGGGCTTTAGCATTATCCGGCGAACAAACTTTGGCTAATTCTGCAAACCGTTCCGGAAGTTTTCTCCATCTGTATTTATCCGGCTTTGGTCCGTTACAAATTTCCACAATATTCTTTTCAAGATCCTGTGGATTTATTATTTTTGATACAATACCAAGGTCATATGCGTCTTGGGCGCTGATTGTCCTGCCGGTGAAAACGTAATATTTTGCCAGCTCCGTTCCGATCTGACGGGCTGTCCGAAGCATGCCGCCAAGACCTGGGAAAATCCCGATCGCTGTTTCCGGAAACCCCATCGAACCGGCTGAAGTCGCAACAATAGCTTGACAAGCCAAAGCCAGTTCACTGCCACCGCCGAGAGAAAGTCCATCAAGTAAAGCTATGGTCCGTTTGGTTGAATTTTCGATACGGAGCAGAAGTTCATGGCCACCTCTGGTAAATACTACTGTATCGTCGATGCGATGATTCTTGATATTTTGGATGAAATAGCGAATATCGGCACCAGCCACGAAGGCCTTGCCTGCCCCCTGAATGACAATACCTTTGATATCCGGATTGCTTTCCGCCTCGGAAAATCTTTTCTCAAGCTGTTGAACAACCGCTTCATTTAAGGCGTTCATAGCCTCCGGACGGTTAATGGTTATATAGGCAACCTGATTTTTGGCCTGCATATCAACCCACCTGAACTCAAATGGTTTGCCGGTCTGTTTGTGTTTTTTCAGAATTTCTGGGACCGCAAAATCTGCATATTGCAGGGCGACAGCCTCAACTACCTGACATGTTTTGGCGATTCCGATCCGATTCATGATTTCAAATGGGCCTTTCGCCCATCGCAAACCGATTTTTGCACCCCGATCGGTATCTTCAATAGAAGCCACTCCTTCATCAACCAATGCAGCCGCAACACCGAGACAAACACCAAGGAATCTGTCCTCGACCTTCTCCAGTTTCGATTCATCGACCAGACCTGAAAGATCCCAGTTTTCTTTTTTTTCCATTTGGCTTCGAAGAGTTACGGAGGTG
>JAABQY010000093.1 GCA_011391225.1 Desulfobulbaceae bacterium
AACCACGACAAATTCGCCGCGATTTCTGCCCTCGGTGCTCTTTGCCAGCAAGTCGCTGAGCGTGCCCGACTGCAGATCCTCGAAGCTCTTGGTCAGTTCCCGCGCCCAGAAAGCCTGCCTTTCGCCAAGAATTTCCAGGGCATCGGCCAAAAAAACATCGATGCGGTGCGGCGATTCGTAGAACACCACCGGGTATTCACAGGCAGCAACACCGGCAAGCGCTTTGCGGCGTTGTCCCGACTTGGCCGGGAGAAACCCGAGAAAGAGAAAACCGGCGGAGGTGATTCCGGCACCGGAAAGAGCGGTGGTCAACGCCGAGGCCCCCGGCAGCGGCACGACGGTAAGGCCCGCGTCATGGGCCTGGCGCACAACGACGGCACCTGGATCGGAAATGGCAGGAGTTCCGGCATCGCTGACCAGGGCGATATTTTTTCCTTCCTGCAGGCGAAGAAGTATTTCCACACTGCGTTCCGCCTCTTTTTCACGGTAATAGCTGATGAGGGGCGTGGTGATCCCGAAGTGATTGAGGAGATTGCGGGTATGGCGGGTGTCTTCGGCGGCGATGATGTCGACCTCTTTTAAAATGCGCAGGCCCCGCAGGGTGATATCTTCAAGATTGCCGATGGGGGTGGGGACAATATACAGTGTTCCGTGGGTGGTTCGGGGTTCGGTCATGCGTGGCTCATGGGTTCTGTTGAAAAACGGCTATTTGTCAGCATGGGCGGAGAGGTATGCGGCCACGCCCTCTGCCGTCGGTTTGATTGCATCGTCGCCCTTTTTCCAGTTGGCGGGGCAGACATCCCCGTATTTTTCGGTAAATTGCAAGGCATGGAGCACGCGCAGTGCCTCGTCGACACTTCTTCCGAGAGGCAGATCGTTTACCACCTGATGGCGGACAATACCTTCGCGGTCGATGAGAAAGAGCCCGCGCAGAGCGATGCCGGCACTCAATAATACTTCATAGGACTTTGAAATCGACTTGTCGAGGTCAGCGACCAGGGGATACTCGATATCACCGATGCCGCCGTCATTGATTTTGGTTCTTTTCCATGCCAGGTGGGAAAAGGCCGAATCGATGGACACCCCGATCAGCTGGCAATTGTTCTCATTAAATTCAGGGACTGCCCTGTTGAAGGCCAAGATTTCCGAGGGGCAAACAAATGTAAAATCAAGAGGATAAAAGAACAGCAGAACATATTTGCCGCGAAAATCGGCAAGGCGAAAATCTTCTTTGAAGGAGTTGTCGGGCATAACTGCCGTGGCAGTAAAATCGGGGGCCGGTTGAGTAACGAGAAGGCTCATAGGATATCTCCAGAGGTTGTATAAGAATTGTCGGTTTTTGTTGCTACGGGAGGAGGAACTGCGAGGAAATGTCACCAGCATGGGGCAAAAAGCTGCAGGATCATCCGTAACAGGTATGTTCGCTGCAGCTCTTCATTTGAGCAGTATTTAAAGAATTAATCGGCTTTCCAGAAAGATTCTTTTTCTGCGCCGCAGAGCGGGCAGACCCAATTTTCCGGAACATTTTCCCATGTTGTGCCAGCGGCTACGCCGTTATCCTCATCACCAACTGCCGGATCATAGATATAGCCGCAAGGACATTCCCACTTTTGCATTTTTCTCTCCTTTTTTAAAAATCCAAAGAAATAGTAATTATTCTTACTTCGACCTCAATATAGCCGCTGTTCAATAAGAGTCAACGGATAAACAAAAATTAAACTCCACCTTCAGTGATATTTTTATGCATTCCGTTTGATGATGGTTTTTGCAGGTATCAAGGCAGTAGCCGTCGCCGACACTATATTTCCGGCGACTCCCGGCCCGTCGCCGGCAACGAATAAACCGCGGATGGCAGTTTCAAGATTATTGTCGGTGGTTACCTGTGTTGCGAAAAATTTAATCTCCGGCGCATAGAGCAAGGTCTCGTCGTTGGCTACACCGGGAATCACCTGATTCAACTGGTCCAGGCCGTCGATGAGGTTGGTGAGAATCCTTTCCGGCAGGGCCATAGCGATGTCGCCGCAGGTGACGCTTTTCAGAGTCGGCTCAATATAACTGTTTTTTACCCGATTCCAGGTCGATCTGCGGCCGCGTTTCAAATCACCGTAGCGCTGCAGTATCGGTTTTCCGCCACCGATCAGGGTTGCCAGCTTGCCGATCGCTTCGCCGTAGGCCTGATTGTCTTCAACCGGATCGGTGAGCACTACCTTGGACAGGAAGGCAAAATTGGTGTTATCGGATTTCTTGTCCATATAGGCATGGCCGTTCACACAGACGAAGTTCTGATAGTTTTCCAAAGCAACATAGCCGCCGAGGTTGGTGCAGAAGGTCCTGGTTTGGTCATCGTATTTCGAAGTTCGCACAAAAAAAGTGGGGTCGTAAATGATGGAGCAAAGATCCTGCATAATCTCATTGTGCACCTCGACCCGAACACCCACTTCGATACCGCGCTGTGACACTTCAATGCCATGATCCCTGGCAACGCCTGCAACCCATTCGGCGCCAACCCGGCCAGGGGCGAGGATGACGTTTGCCGCTCGGTAGGTACCCCGATTGGTTTTTACCCCTTCGACTGCGCCATGGTTGACGATCAGCTCTTTGGCTTCCTCTGAGTGATGGAACGACACACCTTTCTCGGCAATATAGTCGGCCATCTTGGTGATATGGCCGGGGAGATTGTCGCTGCCGAGATGTTTCTGCTTGATGATAAGGAGATCAATGCCCTGCTTTCGTGCTTCTTTGCGGATGGTGAGAGCTTTTTCCATGTCGGTCGGGAAGACCTTGCCATCCATGTTGAAGAGATTGAAAATGGCTTCCGTTTCGTCGATCAGGGCCATGGCCGCCGAGGTATCGAGAAACTGGGTGAGATCAGTTTTCCCTAGTTTATGGATGAAGTTCAGCTTGCCGTCGGAGAACAATCCCGCCCCACCGATACCACAGAGAATATTGCAGGGCCGACATTTTATGCAGCCACTGTCCTTGATCGGGCATTTGCGTTTGAGCGAGGCCTTGCCTTTTTCAATTACCAGAACTTTCAGCTTCGAGTGTTCACACAGATAATAGGCGGAAAAAAGACCGGCAGGTCCGCCCCCGACAATTATCACATCGAAAGTTGTTTCAGATTTTTTTGCAATCACGGCAGTCGGGTTCACCAAGGGAGCTTGCGAAGTTCATGATCTTTGCATCATGAACCCCAGGGAGTCGCTGATTATATTTATTCAACGGGTGATTCGGGTTTAGCGGCAGGCGCAGCCACAGCTTCCGATGGCGCCGCCAGGTACGCTGCGGCCGGGGCAAGGCCGTAGGCGAGTCGTACTTTGGTGTCGATTTCGGTGCACATCGCCGGGTTGTCGTTGAGAAAACGTTTAGCGTTTTCTCGGCCCTGGCCGATTCTTTCTTCCTTGTAGGAGTACCATGAGCCGCTTTTTTCAACGATTTCCAGGGTGGCGGCCAGATCAAGCATATCGCCAACCTTGGAAATACCCTCGCCGTAGATAATATCAAATTCAGCCTCTTTGAAAGGCGGAGCAACCTTATTCTTAACAACCTTGATTTTCGTTCTGTTGCCGATGATATCGTTGCCCTCCTTAATCTGGCCAATTTTTCTGATATCAAGGCGCAGCGAGGAATAGAACTTGAGGGCGTTGCCGCCGGTGGTGGTTTCCGGATTGCCGAACATGACCCCAATCTTCATGCGTATCTGGTTGATGAAAATCAGGACCGTATTGCTGCGGTTGAGAACGCCGGTGAATTTTCGCATGGCCTGGGACATCAGGCGGGCCTGGAGTCCGACATGGTGATCGCCGACGTTGCCGTCGATTTCCGCCTTAGGTACGAGGGCGGCGACTGAGTCGATGACGATAACATCAACGCCGTTTGAGCGAATGAGAATCTCGGCTATCTCCAGGGCCTGCTCGCCGAAGTCCGGCTGGGAGATGAGGAGGTTGTCGATATCGACGCCGAGCCGTTTGGCGTAGCTGACGTCAAGGGCGTGTTCGGCGTCGATAAAGGCGGCGGATCCACCGATCTTCTGGGCCTCGGCGACAACCTGCAGGGCCAGGGTGGTTTTTCCTGAGGATTCCGGACCATAGATCTCGGTGATGCGTCCTTTCGGCAAACCGCCGACACCAAGAGCAATATCAAGGCTTAGGGCGCCGGTGGAAATTACCGGGATATTCTCGATCTCTTTTGAACCGAGACGCATGATGGAGCCCTTGCCGAATTGTCTTTGGATTTGGCTTATGGCATTGTCGACACTGCTGACTCTATCCTTACTCTCCTTGTTAACGCTTACGACCATGATGTTCTCCAATATAAAGAGTGATTGTAAAGGGTGATTGTAGCTTTTTGTAACCGGATACTCGATGTACCATACACCACAAATGAAACAAATATCTTAACACCGCAAAATTCACCTTGAGATGCTTTTCTGGTGTCAGCCGACTTTTTGCAATAAATATTTCCTGATCAGATCGAGTCCGCTCTCGGCGGTAATCTCCCGAATATGTTCCCGATCGCCGCGAAAATGAAACTTGGTAACCCAATTTTCCTCCGCCGTGGCGATGGCAATATACACCGTGCCGACAGGTTTGACTTTCGTTCCTCCACTTGGCCCGGCAACGCCGGTCACCGCAAGAGCAATGTCAGCACCGCTTCCGGCCCGAATTCCCACCGCCATCGCCTCAGCAGTTTCTCTGCTGACCGCCCCGTGCGCCAGAAGCAGCTTTGGAGAAATCCCAAGATAATGGGCCTTCATGCTGTTGGCATAGGAAACAATACCCCCGAGAAAATAGGCGGAACTGCCGGGGGTGTCGGTAATTTTCCGGCAGATAAGCCCGCCGGTACAAGATTCAGCAACGGCGAGTTGCAGGTGGCGGTCTATCAGCAATTTGCCGACAACCATTTCCAGGTTGTCGCGGTCGTAGCCGTAGATTGAATCGCCGAGCACGGTGCCTATCGCTTGGCATGAGGAATTAAACAAGCGTTTGGCGTTATTATTTTTTTTATCACGAACGATAAGGCTGAGGTGCACTTCAGGAAAGACCGGATAATAGCCGATGTGCACGTCGGGGCTGAGATCGAGGGTGGTTATGCGTCGATTCACCTCCATCTCCGGCAGATTGAAGATGCGAAAGATCCGCTGGTAGGTTGTCAGCCGGTGGTCTTTTTGCCAGGTGGAAAGTTTCGGCAGCACCTGCTCAACCAGAAGGTGCTTCATCTGGCTGGGGATACCGGGTAGGAAAAAAATCGGTTTGTCGTCATGGATGAGCTGGTAACCGGCCATTTGCGATTGAGGGCTCAGGGCCTCGGCCCCGGATGGCAGCCAGGCAAGCTTTTCCAGCTGACCGACCGGAGTACTGGTGATCTCGTCGAGGTGGGTGCGGATGTTGGAGAGGATCTCAAAATTGGGCATGGTTGGTCGATTGAGGGCCTTTGACACCGCCTCATTGGTCAGATCGTCATCGGTGCTGCCGAGGCCGCCGGTTACCAGGACCGCATCAGCGCGGCTGAGTGCCTGTTTCAGAGCTTCTCCGATGAGACTTGGGGTGTCACCGATGGTGTTCATGCCATAAATCTCATAGCCCGCCTCAAAAAGATTTCTCGCGGCAAAACTGCTGGTGGTATTGAGGATCCTCCCGGATGTCAGTTCGTCGCCGATGGCGATGATTTCTATCTTCATATTTCGCGTATCTCTCCGAAAACAGAGTTCTCTCGTAATTCAAGAAGCTTGACCGGCACAACAGCGTGCAACAGATCATCAGGTCCAGTTACAGTGACGGCAATGTAATTTGACGTGAAGCCCTTCAACATCCCGCTCTTTTCTCGACGCCCTTCGACGATTAACGGCCAGGTTCGTCCTAGCTGGCTTTGCCAAAAGGTCGTTTTTTTGATGTCGCTCAGTTGCCTGAGGTTGGCAACTCTTTCCTCCTTGATGCTTTTCGATACCTGTTTGTCAAAGCCTGCAGCTTTGGTGCCGGGGCGGATGGAGTAGGGGAAGACATGCAGGTAAGTGAAGTCAAGCGACTGTAAAAATGCCTTACTTTCGGTAAAATGAGCGTCGGTTTCGCCGGGAAAGCCGACGAGGATATCAATGCCGATGGCCGCATCGGGCAGATACTTTCTGCAAAGATCCAAAACCTTGCGAAACTCTTCGGTGCTGTAGCGCCGGTTCATCCGGGTGAGAATTTCGTCATGGCCGCTCTGCAGTGGGATATGCAGATGCGGCTGGATATTTTTTCGATTCTGCATCAGGGTGAGAAGAGTTGTGTCGATCTCCAGCGGCTCAAGAGAACTTATCCGGTAAGCGACCTCCGGGGTGGCAATTGTAAGTTCATCAAGAAGCGCGACAAGCGTCGGCTTTCCCGGGAGATCTTTGCCGTAATTGCCAATATGAATACCGGTAAGGACTATCTCTTTGTGCCCAACGCCGGCGAAGACCTTTGCCTGGTGGGTGACTTCGGCAACCGGCAGGCTGCGGCTCGGCCCCCTGGTGTAGGGAACAATGCAGTAAGTGCAAAAACTCTGGCAACCGTCCTGGATGCGCAGATAAGCGCGAACCCGGTCGCCAAAGCGACGGACCGGCAAACGGCATATTTCTGTAGCGTGGGCGATATTTCCGAAAAGCATCTTGGGGGTGTCGGTCGAACCTGCCAGGGCCTGGCTGACGAGTTTATCTTTTTCACTGTTACCGATGAAGGTATAGGCTCTGCCCTGCAACTCTTCATCCAAAGCCAGTTCACTCCCAGCAATTTCGGCATAGCAGCCGCAGATGATAATATCGGCGCCTGGATTTTTTTTCAATGCCTGATGAATAGCCCGGCGTGACTGGGCCCCGGCGCTGCCGGTAACGGCGCAGGTATTGACGACGACGATATCCGCCTGGCCGTTGCGTGTGACCACGGTCAAACCGGCGTCTTCAAAGCCGGTCTTGAAGGCCGCCGATTCGTATTGATTGACCTTGCAGCCAAGGGTTGTGATAAACACCTTCTTCATCGTGGCGATCTTACCCCAACTATGATTCCCGAGCCGAGGAGTTCGGTGTCGTCATACACTACTGCAAACTGACCCGGAGTTATGGCCCGTTGTGGTTCATCAAAGAGGATTTCCCCCGAGCCGTCGGCCAGCAGGCCAAGTTTGGCGATTGAGCCGGGGTGACTGTAGCGGATGCGCACTGTATACATGGTATCTGTATCCGGCGCGGTCCCGGCAAGCCAGTGAAATTTTTCGGCCAGGATGCGGTCCCTCAGCAGGTCGTGGTTGCTCCCGACGATCACTGCATTGGCTTCGATATCGAGGCCTACGACATACAGAGGGGATTCGAAGGCAATCCCCAGTCCTCGCCGTTGGCCGATGGTATAGCGAAAAAGCCCGCGGTGGCTACCTAGGTGTTTGCCGGATGTCGAGATGATTGGCCCGACTGTATCTTCACCGGGTGCTCGGCCTTCGAGGAAATTGCCAAGCTCATTATTGGCAAGAAAGCATACATCCTGACTTTCCAGTCCATGAAAATCATCAAAGCCGTGTTCCTCAACAAAGCGATAGGTGCTCTCCTTGGTGCGGTCGCCCAAGGGGAAGATAATCTTTGCCAACTGTTTCTGGTTGAGGCGAGAAAGAAAATAGGATTGATCTTTTTTCCGATCATTGCCCATATAAAGACGATAAATATTGCCGGTTTTTATGATCCTGGCATAGTGGCCGGTGGCCATTGCCGTCATGCCGGCAGATACCATGGCATCCATAAACAGGCCGAATTTAATCTCTTGATTGCAGATGATGCAGGGGTTGGGGGTAAGTCCCTTAAAATAGCTGCCGGAAAAATAGTCCAGCACTTTTGCTTCAAAGGGCTGGCGCATGTCGATAACATGGAGGGGTATGCCAAGACGTACCGCAATTGACTGAACCCTCTCCCTTTGAGCGGTAAAATTATGTTGGGAGAGGTGCATGAAAAAACCCTCGACCTGGCAGTGGTCACGGAGGAGCAGGGCACAGGCAGTTGAATCAACGCCGCCGCTCATAGCTATGCCGACACGTGTATCTTTCACTTCCGTTATTGCAATCCCGAGCCAGGAGCTCTATGAAAGGGGTTGAAAAAAAATCCTTCGTACATACAAGTCGGTGAACTTCAGCGATACTACAAAACCGCACTGTCCTTCCAGGTTTTCGCTACCCTGTTACGAGATAAACAGGAAAAAATAACGATTCACAATACTCGACCATGAATAAAAATGAAAGCGGCAATGGCTTACGCCCGGTACTGCCGGAGCTGCTCGCACCGGCCGGAACCTATGAAAAACTAGTGACAGCTGTGCACTACGGTGCCGACGCCGTCTATCTTGGCGGCAAGCAGTTCGGTCTTCGGGAAAAAGCCGGGAACTTCACCCAAGAATCAATGCGGGAAGGGGTGAACTACGCCTATAAGCACGGCGTCAAGGTCTATGTGACTGTCAATATTTTTGCCCATAACCGGGATCTCGAAGGTTTGGAAGAATATCTCTTGAGCCTGAGGGAGATGGAGATAGACGCCCTGATTATCTCCGATCCCGGAATTCTCAGCGAGGCCCGAAAGGTTGTGCCGGATCTGCCCATTCATCTCTCCACCCAGGCCAATGTTACCAATCATTTAGCCGCTTCTTTCTGGTTTGGTCAGGGGGTAGCACGCCTGAACCTGGCAAGGGAGCTGTCTCTCTGTGAAATCAGCCAGATCCGCTCGCAAACTACCGGTGAACTGGAAATCTTCGTGCACGGCGCCCTGTGCATTTCCTATTCAGGGCGCTGCATGCTCTCCAATTACATGACCGGCCGTGACGCCAATCTTGGCCATTGCGCCCATCCCTGCCGCTTTAGTTATGCTCTGGTTGAAGAAAAACGGCCCGGCGAATATTTTCCGGTCGAGGAGGATGAACGCGGCACCTACATTTTTAATTCAAAAGATCTCTGCCTCTTGGAAATGCTGCCGCGGCTGGTTGCCGCCGGGGTCGATTCTCTGAAGATTGAAGGGCGGATGAAGTCAATTTTTTATGTCGGCGGGGTGGTGCGGGTGTATAGAGCCGCCCTCGATTATCTCGGCAGCCTGCCGGATGAGGTGTGGGAGGATCCGGCTGCCATTCGTCTGCCCGACCTGTTCATGGAGGAAATTCATCGCACCGGCACCCGTGGCATTACTGAGAATTTCATCACTGAGCGGCCGGGCGGTTCGGAAATGCTTTACCTCTCTTCACGAGCGACGCAAAGCTATGAGCCAATAGCGGTGATTTTGCAACCTGGCAGTGCCCCTTATGTTGAAATTCGCAACCAAGTTACGGTGGGCGAGCAGGTGGAATATATGAAGAGGGGGATTGATGTGCAGTTGCTTACAATCACCGGCATGCGGGACGAAAACGGGAATCCTCTCGAAAAGGCCAATCCGGGTAATACACTCTTCATTACCACTGAGCCGGAGCTCCAATTGATGGATATTAATGGTATTTTCAGGCGCAAAAAAGGTTGACAGGGTGAGGCGCGGCAACAATGATGGGGACAATGACAAAAGACGGGTTTTTAAGAAAGATCAGAGGCAGAGGCAAAGAGGCGTTCGGGGAATTTTCATGCGTTTCTTAAATAATCGGTGTATTCTAAGTTCTCTCCGACGAGCTGAAGGGCCGGTCAAGAAATTGGGGTGTTAGTCGATGGAAAACAGCACGGAAATTGTCAGACTGGACAAATGGTTGTGGGCAGCGCGATTTTTCAAAACCCGCTCCCTTGCCTCCCAGGCGGTGAACGGTGGCAAGGTGCATGTCAACGGCACCAGAGGGAAGGCGGCACATAGTGTCCTGGTCGGCGAAAAACTGGTTATTACTATCGGCACCATGCAGTTTCACGTAGCAGTTCTGGCTACCTCTAAACTCAGGCGATCCGCCCCGGAAGCGCGGCTTTTATATGCCGAATCGATGGAGAGTATTGCCGCCAGGGAAGAACAGCGGGAAATGAAGAAGATGATCAGTGCCGGTTTTTCCGCCCCTGCTGGGAAACCTGGAAAACGTGATCGAAGAAAGATCAGATCCTTCACAAGAAAAGATTAACGAGAGAAAAATATGCATAAAATAGAGCGAGCACTGATCAGCCTCACCGATAAAGCCGGCATTGAAGGTTTTGCCGAAGAGCTGGTAAAACATGGTATTGCCCTCCTTTCAACAGGCGGGACTGCAAAAAAACTGCGGGATGCGGGCCTTAAAGTTATGGATGTCTCAGAGTTCACCGGCTTCCCGGAGATGCTTGATGGGCGGGTGAAGACCCTGCATCCGAAGGTGCATGGCGGTATTCTTAATCAGCGGGCCAACGGCGAGCACCAAAAGCAATGCGTCACCCACGGCCTGCGCAATATCGATCTTATTGCCGTCAATCTCTATGCCTTTGAGAAGACAGTTAGGGACCCGAACTGCAGTTTGGCCGATGCCATTGAGAATATCGATATCGGTGGACCCACCATGCTGCGGGCGGCGGCCAAGAATTTCCACGATGTAACGGTTATTGTCGATCCGGCTGATTATCCACTGGTGCTGCAAGAGATCAAAGCCACCGGCAATACCACCTTAATGACCCGCTTTTACCTCATGCGTAAAGTCTTTGCCCTCACCTCGGCCTATGACACGGCGATTTCCCGGTGGCTGGAAAAGGTCGATGTGCAGGCGAATAGATATTTGCAGGAGAACAACTAATGCTGAAAATGGCTGTTTTACTGTCGGGCAGCGGCAGAACGCTTGATAACTTCCATGAGCGGATACAAAAAGGCAGTCTTGCCGGGCAGATCCAGGTTGTTGTCTCAAACGTTAAAGGTGTCCTCGGACTCAGCAAAGCAGAGAAATATGGCTACCCAGCCTTTTATTGCGGCGACAATGCCGGAATAAACGATCTTTTGCAAGGGTATGATATTGATATTGTTTGTCTTGCCGGCTATTTGAAACTCTATTCTCCGCCGCCAAGACTTGCCCGGGCGGTGATCAATATCCATCCTTCGCTTATCCCCAGTTTTTGCGGCGACGGCTTCTATGGCCATCACGTTCATAGTGCGGTCAAGGAGCGTGGATGTACGATAAGTGGTTGCACGGTGCATTTTGCCGACGAAAATTACGACGAGGGTCCGATCATCCTGCAAAAGAGTGTTGAACTCGCCTATGAAGACGATATCAATACTATTGCCGACAAGGTTTTTGCCATCGAATGTCAAGCCTTCCCCGAGGCGATCAACAGGGTAAATGAACGGGGAATAGATTTCTTTTGGCAAAGGGTGAGAGGGAGCGTATGAGTAAAAGAGTTGTCATGTCGGCCCAGGATATCGATCTAGCCATTCAGCGCATCGCCCTGCAGATTCTCGAAAAAAACCATGGCCGTGGTTCAATGGCCATAGTCGGTATCCATACCTGCGGCGTCTATGTGGCCAAGAGGATTCACGCTAATATAGAAAGCCAGATTGCAGGAACCCTCCCTTTCGGCTCCCTTGATATCAACCTGTATCGCGACGATTGGAGCTTAATCAGCCAGAATCCGGTGGTCAAGACCACGGAAATCGCCTTTGATGTCGACAACACCAACCTCATCCTCGTCGACGACGTGATTTTTACCGGTCGCACCATTCGCGCTGCCATGGATGCCATAATGGATTATGGTCGCCCCAACACCATCCAGCTGGCGGCACTCGTCGACCGGGGTGGCAGAGAGCTGCCAATCCAGGCCGATTTTATTGGCCTCACCACCGGTAT
>JAABQY010000009.1 GCA_011391225.1 Desulfobulbaceae bacterium
CGCAAGGGCCCCTAACGGCAAAGCTAGGCTGTGGCGACAGTGGCCGGTGGGGAAGTTACCCCATATTGGAAAATTGACTTGGCCACAAAGCTCTAAGGCCCTGTTCCAAATGGTTTCCAGGTAACCAAGTTGTAGAGTGCCATTTTCAGGATAAAGTCCGGAAAATTCGCCGAGTATCAGGCCTGCCAGCCTGTTAAATTTGCCGGCCAGCGAGAGTTGCGTCAACATGCGATCAACCCGATACGCCGGCTCGTTTATGTCCTCAAGAAAAACAATTTTGTCATCCCAGGAAAAATCGTAAGGAGTTCCGAGAAGGCTTGCCAGGCTTGCCAGATTGCCTCCTACCAAAGGAGAAGTCAAAGTTGGTCCGTCTCGAAGAACTTCAATTTTTTTCACCACTAAAGGTTCGTCCCATCGCCCGGTAAGACAGAGAAAAAACCGTTCTAGTGCTGAAGAATCAGCCTCTCCAAGTGAGGTAACGACCGGACCATGTAATGAAATCAGGCCGGTTTTTTGATAAAGATAATTCTGCGCCACGGTTATGTCGGAAAAACCGATTAACGGTTTGGCATGGGT
This sequence comes from Desulfobulbaceae bacterium, assembly GCA_011391225.1. Lineage (GTDB taxonomy): Bacteria > Desulfobacterota > Desulfobulbia > Desulfobulbales > Desulfocapsaceae > Desulforhopalus_A. Next base: position 577 of record JAABQY010000009.1, read on the forward strand.
GGCAAACGAGTCAAGATCGATCTTGTCAATCATTCTCAGGCAGCCATAGCCGCCCCTGAGGCACATGAGAGCCTGTATTGCCGGATCGCCAAGCAAACGGTTGAATTCGGAGGCGCGATTTCCATCACTGTCGGCAAGATACTCTCTGCCTGGCCAAAGGTCTCTGGGATGGATTACCATAAACCCCATCTCCCGGAGTACTGATACCCCGCTAAAAAAACGATTTGCATCAGACAATTGACCCGCCGGGGCGATTATTCCCAGTGTGTCGCCTTTTTTCAGTGGCGAAGGTGCTAGTGGAATATTCATTTGCGGACTATTTTCCGGTAAATGATTGCCAGGCCCATGAGGGTCAGCATTGGGTCTATCAAGTCAATAGTAGTGGCAAATGGAGAGATCAATGCGGCCATGCCACCGGTCGCCACTACCCGAAAGTCTTCATCTGCCGATTGAACCATTTCCTTTTTGATACCGATGACCAGACCATCAATCATCGCCCCGTAGCCATAAAGAATGCCGCTTTTCATTGCTTGCACTGTCGATTTTCCAATGATCCTGGCTGAAGCATCAGAAACATCTATATGCGGAAGTTTGGCGGTTTTACTGGACAGCGCTTCGAGAGAGATGGCAATCCCCGGCAGTATGACGCCACCGAGATACTCGCACTTCTCAGTAACGCAGTCAAAGGTGATAGCCGTTCCGAAGTCGATGACAATCTGTTTACATGGCTTAAGGTTCCAGGCGGCAATGGCATTAACCAGTCTATCTGCCCCAACTTCCTGCGGATTGTCAAGTTTCACGGCGATGAGGTTTTTTAACCGCTCAACAGCAATGACGATAATGTCGTGTTCAAGATGGTCGGCAAAATGTTTCCGGCAACATGCTACCCAAGCCGTTTCCAGGGTGGGAACCACGCTTGCTATGATAATCCCACGGATATTCTCCTGGGGTATTCCAGCCATAGCAAACAACGTGTGGTAACAAATTGCCAGTTCATCGGCGGTACTCTTGGCATCCGACTTCAAACGCCATTGCCCGATAAGCGTATCATGGTCATACATGCCCGTGACGGTATGTGAATTGCCAATATCGACGACTAAAAACATAATGCACCCTGTGAATAATTAATGAGCCCAACGCTCTTTCGTTGGCATTGTCAGACGAGTTATTATAATAGATGGCTGAAGAAAAGCATCCAAAACAAACCCTCAGAAGGATAAGATCATCATGAAAACACTTCTTCTTATTACCACCACAGTAGAACGTAAAGAAGATGCTGAACGTCTCGCTGCCTTACTGCTTGAGCGCAGGCTGGTTGCTTGCGCCCAGATCTCAGCCCCTATCACCAGTGTCTATAGATGGCGCGGGATTGTTACCACAGCGTGCGAACTGGTTCTCAGCTTGAAAACCATGCCGCATCATTACGCTCTGATTGAAGAGGTATTGCTTCAGGAACACCCTTACGAAACCCCTGAAATAATAGCACAAGAGATCCCCTTGGTAAACAGCGCCTACAATGACTGGGTCAAGCAGGAAGTATCATGAATAATCAGGAAAACCTTCCCAGAGGCTATAGAAAACGAAAAATCGGTGAATATATATGTCATTGCTGCAAACAGAAACAAGAGTTCTGTTGGAGCTGTCCGTGTGGATTCATGATCTGTAAAGAATGCTTTGAAGAAAATAAGTGGGGAATCAGCAATGGACCTACCTGGATCTGCCCGGATTGTGAACGTATCAGAATGATGTGATTTCGTTACTAGAGAGGATGAACACAGATTTCCTGGCCAAGTTTTCATTATTTCACCCAGCTGGTCCTCTGAAGAGCTGATATCTCGTAACACTCTCCCATCTTAATAATCACCGTTCAACAGGGTTGCGTCTTGTCCTGAAATACAATAAGATGCCCTGTTATCAATCACTCTTTCTCTTCTGTGGATTTTTATAATATGAACGTATCTTCAGCTAATTACGATGAAAGCAAGATAAAGACTCTGAGCTCCCTGGATCATATTCGCAAGCGTCCGGGGATGTATATCGGCCGACTTGGTGACGGCTCTCATCATGATGACGGCATCTATATTCTCCTCAAAGAGGTAGTGGACAATGCCATCGACGAATTCATCATGGGGGCAGGGAAGCGGGTTAATATTAACATCAGTTCGACCGGTTATGTAAGCGTACGAGATTTCGGCAGAGGTATACCGCTTGGCAAGCTGGTAGATTGTGTTTCAACCATTAATACCGGGGCAAAATACAACACTGATGTTTTTCAGTTCTCGGTAGGTCTCAATGGTGTCGGCACAAAAGCAGTTAATGCGCTATCTGAAGTATTCACAGTAACTTCCTATCGCGAAGGAAAATTTGCCTCAGCAACATTTAATGATGGCAAGTTGATCGACAAGACCGAGGGAGATACCGAGGATAAAAACGGCACATTCATCGAGTTTATGCCGTCAACCAAGATGTTTCCCGAATTCGCCTTTGACCCGGCTTTTGTTGAAAAACGATTATGGCGATATGCTTACCTCAACGCCGGCCTAAAAATTCATTTTGACAAAAAGGTCTTTTATTCGGCCAACGGTCTGCTTGACCTCCTGGATAAAGAACTGGATGGAGCGCAACTTTATAAACCCATCTATTTTCGGGAAGCCACCCTTGAATTTGCCTTTTCACACACCGATACCTTCAGTGACTGCTACTTCACCTTTGTCAACGGCACATACACCAGCGAAGGGGGCACCCACCTCTCGGCATTTCGGGAAGGTATACTGAAGGGCATAAACGAATTTTCCGGAAAAAAATTTATCAATACAGATGTCCGCGACGGCATAGTTGGAACCTTGGCGATCAAGATCAAAGATCCGGTCTTTGAATCACAAACCAAAAATAAACTCGGCAATACAGAAATACGATCGTGGATTGCCGGTAAGGTCCGGGACGCCGTCTCCAGTGCCCTTTACAAAGACACCGAAGCAGCACAGAAACTCATTGAAAAAATACTTCGTAACGAAGATGTACGCAAAGAATTGCAGAGTGTCCGTTCTGAAGCTCGAGCCAATGCCAAGAAAGTCGCTCTGAAAATTGACCAGCTGAAAGACTGCAAGCACCACCCCTCAAAGGATAAACCTTCACAGGAGGGGAGAGAAAGCATGGTTTTTATTACCGAGGGACAATCGGCGGCCGGTTCCATTGTTTCATCAAGGGATCCAATGACCCAGGCGGTCTTTTCGCTGAAAGGAAAACCACTCAATGTCTATGGCCAAAAGATGGCCATGCTCTACAAAAATGAAGAGATGTACGCCCTCATGAGGGCGCTCAATATCGAGGATTCGATTTCTGACGTACGATACGACAAGGTGATTTTGGCAACAGATGCCGATGTTGACGGCCTCCATATAAGAAACCTGCTCCTCACATTTTTTCTGCATTATTTCGAACCATTAGTCAAACTTGGATACGTCTATATTCTGGAGACACCGATCTTTCGCGTGCGTAACAAACAAGAAACTATTTACTGTTATTCCGAGCAGGAAAAACTAGCTGCCACACGCAAATTACAAGGTACAGGCAGCAAGGTCTTGGTGGTTGAAACTACGCGTTTCAAAGGACTTGGCGAGATTTCCCCGAAGGAGTTTAAACAATTTATTGGACCGGATATTCGTCTTAAGAATGTGACCCTTGATTCTCTCAGTGAAGTGACCAAAGTACTGACCTTTTATATGGGCAAAAATACCCCAATGCGGCGAAAATATATTATGGATCACCTGATCCTCACCAACTAATCACGAACTTAACGCCTTACTGCACTTCTGTTGGGTGAAAATGACATACTGATTGCTTAGATAAAATGATGGAATCACATCCCGGTAAACTGCACCAGTTATTTGACAAGAACTTCCTCGAGTACACCTCCTATGTTATCCGCGAGCGAGCGATTCCATCCGTTGAAGACGGCTTAAAACCTGTACAACGCCGTCTTCTCCAGACTCTTTACAACATGGATGACGGTCGTTTTCATAAGGTAGCCAATCTTGTCGGCGAGACCATGAAACTCCACCCTCATGGCGATCAATCGATTTTTGCAGCCCTTGTCAACCTTGCCAACAAGGGCTTTCTGATAGAGCAACAAGGGAATTTCGGCAATATTTACACTGGAGATCGGGCAGCGGCTGCCAGGTATATAGAATGTCGACTGTCTCCGCTCGGCAAGGAGATCCTTTTTAATAAAGATCTCACAACATATATTGAATCCTATGATGGCCGGATGATGGAACCGGTGACACTTCCGGCAAAAATACCGCTCCTTCTGCTTATGGGGGCGGAAGGTATAGCAGTGGGCATGGCAACTAAGATTCTGCCGCATAATTTTAGCGAATTACTGGCAGCACAAAAGAGCATTCTGCGTGGTGAAGAATTCACTCTTTATCCAGACTTTCCTCAGGGAGGCCTGATCGATGTCAACAATTACGAAGATGGCAATGGAAAAGTGAGAGTTCGTGCGAGAATCGAAGAACTCAATGAAAAAACCATTATCATCAAAGAAATTCCTTACACGACCACCACACAATCCTTGACCGATTCCATCGAAAAAGCCGCTAAAGCTGGGAAAATAAAGATTGTCTCGATCAATGATTATACCGCGGAAAACGTTGAAATCGAGATCAAGCTGGCAAGAGGAATATATGCAAAAGACACAATCGCAGCCCTCTATGCCTTTACTGACTGTGAAGTACCCATCACCCCAAACCTCACTCTAATAAACGGGATGACCCCGGAAACCTCAACAGTAGCAGAGGTTTTACGTCTCAATACCGCCAGGTTAAAGGATGATCTGGAGAAAGAACTTGAAATAGAGCAAGGGCGCCTTGAAGAAAAATTACACGCAAAAATCCTCGAACAGATCTTTATTGAGGAACGATTGTATAAGAATATTGAAGAGGAAACAAGTTACTCGTCTGTGGTAACGACAGTTCTGAAATCTTTTTTACCATACAAGGAACAGCTTCTCCGCCCAGTTACCAAGGAAGATGTTGAACGACTTTTAGAAATCAGGATTAAACGTATTTCTCGATATGATATCAACAAACAGCTGAAAGAAATTAAAGAGATACGAAAGAGAATAAAACAAATAATAAAATCCTTGACGGATATTGTTGGTTTCACCATTTCTTTTATCGACCAATTATTGGAAAGATATGGCCACTTTTATCCTCGTCAAACAGAAATCGCCAGCTTTTCAGAAGTGAGCATTAGAACGGTTGCTCTCTCCAATCTGGTTGCGGCTTACAATCGAAAAAGCGGCTTCCTGGGCCATCAAATTAAGGAAGAAATTCCAGTCGAGGATATAACCGTCGCCTGTTCAGAATATGATAAGCTGTTTCTTCTCTTTTCAGATGGCCTTTACAAAATCATTCCAGTTGTCGAAAAACTGTATGTCGGCCAGGAACTTTTGTGGTTTGGCGTCGTCGAAAAAGACATAATATTTAACATTATCTACAGGGACGGGGCGGAGAATCTCGCCTATGTCAAGCGGTTCACGACTCCAAGTTTTATCCTTGAGAAGGAGTACCGACTATTTCCAGAACACAAAAGATCAAAAATCCTCCACCTCGATTTTGGCGAAAATAAATTCTTGAAGATTTACCTGGTACCTTCATCAAGGGCCAAAACGAACAGCATGGAGATAGCTTTAAGCGAATTTTTACTAAAAAATGTTGCTGCCAAGGGCAAACGGCTCTCAAGTCGCACGGTCAGAAAAATCATTCCTTCAACAGGCAGCGGCCTCGAACCTGCAAAACACAATTTGCCATTACCTGGTCTTGAGATACTGGCAAAGGAGAGGGGTGAGGAAAGCGATGAACAGGTGACAAATGGAGACGAAGAACAAATGTAATTTGTATTCCAATATAAATTATATAATTAAATTAATTAATGTAAATTATAAACTTCCCCCTGCAAAGAATGTTGTCCGGCGTGAATTATTTTTACGGCAATAATAGTACCTGCAGCATGACCGGCAGTGCAGTTGTTCAAGTGGACAATGTGGTTTGTGTCAGTGCGCCCTCGTAACCCATCCAATCCACGTTCCTCGATCATCACTTCTTTGACTGTTCCGATATATTCCCTGTTTCTTTCTAGACTTATCTCATCCTGCCTGCTCTGAAAGCGGCTCAGTCTGGCGACCTTTACCTCTTCATCGACCTTCTCCGCAAAGGTGCTGGCTACGGTGCCCGACCTGTCGGAATACTTAAATGAGAACGACCCATGAAAACGAACTTTTTCAAGGAGGTTCATGGTCTCTTCGAAGTCCCTATCTTCTTCACCGGGAAAACCGACTATAATATCAGTAGTTAAGGCGAGTTCCGGGCAGTAATCGTGCAGTTTTTCAATTTTTTCTAAATACTCACTGGTCGTGTATTTTCGATTCATCCTTTTAAGGATTCGATCCGACCCAGACTGTACAGGAAGATGAAATTGTGGGCAGAGGTTTTTAACGTCCCGAAAACTGCGCATGAGCTCATCGGTGAGATCCTTTGGGTTGGATGTAGTAAAACGCAGGCGAGCCACACCCTCAACTTGCGACACTTCTTTGAGCAGGTCAGTGAAAGTGTATGATGCACCAGTTTCAGCTACAGCATTAGTTTTGCCGTATGAATTAACATTTTGACCAAGAAGGGTAATCTCCTGAACGCCTTCTTTAACAAAAGCCTTGACTTCTTCAATTATATCATTGACAATGCGCGATATTTCTCGACCTCTGGTGTAAGGAACGACGCAATAGGTGCAATAATTATTACAACCTTGCATTATCGTCACAAATTTCCTCCAGGGCCGTGGAGAAGGGCAGGGGAGATGAGTTTCAAAAGCTCGCCCGAGTTGATTGATTTCAGGGAGAAATTGCGGAATTTCGTAATCATCTCGGAGGTCAGTGACAACCAAACTGCCCTCAAGAGCTACTCGCTGGAGATGTTTCTCAAGATGATATATCTGTTGTGTGCCGATAACCAAATCAACATGGGGCATTCTTTCGATAAGACGAGAACCTTCCTGTTGTGCCACACACCCGGCAACGCAGATCTTCATAGAGGGTCTATTTTTCTTGGCTTTCCTTAAATACCCTAATAGACTCAAAACTTTTTGCTCAGCCTTGGCACGAATCGAGCACGTGTTAAGGATAACCAGATCTGCTTCTTGATAATTCATGCTTTCTATATAACCATGACCCGATAAAGTTTGGGCCATAATCTCTGAATCTCTTTCGTTCATCTGGCAACCGAATGTCTTGATGTAAAAAATTTTCTGCTCCATATATATTATAATTTCCTAATACTTATGAGAATGAATTCCAGTTAACGCTGCGCCAATAGCAGCCAACAGCCTGAAGAGCTCCCTGGCCATGTCTTTCGGATATCTGATAACGACAATACCAGCAGGGCAGTCGTAAGCTGAAAGAATTGCCAGATTATCATATCCCTCGAGGATAAATTTCAAATAGTGGAATTTTCCAGGCAATATTCGCAAATAAACTTCTGCCAATCTCTGATTTGTCATTATTTAAACCGAGAGGCTAGAGTCAAGATCTTGCATTTCCATGGAATTCGCATCAAGGAGAGGATATACTACTTCTTCAAGAAATTCTTCTGTTTGTTCCTTGGCCCTGCCGGTAAATTGAGAGTAGTCACTGATCATTGCCGTGAGTTCCTCGAAAGAGAAGGGAATGTGTTCATCGGCTGCAAGCCTAAAAAGAAGATCATTTTCTTTCCCTTCTTCTTTCACCACAATTCCGGCTGCCAATGAGTGTTCCTTTACAATTTCGTGCATTTCTTGTCGACTCTTGCCTTTTTTCACTGCCCCCATAAGGATTTTTTCCGTTGCCATAAAGGGTAGTTCAGACACAAGATGTTTCTTTATTTGCATAGGAAATACAACCATATCTGATGTAATATTTGCAAATAGCTTTAATATTGCATCTGCCAGCAAGAAGCATTGAGGAATATCCATTCTTCTAATTGCTGAATCATCCAACGTTCTCTCAAACCATTGATTACTATACGTGGCTGCAAAATCCTGTGGCAAATTCATCAATTTTCTAGCTAGTCCTGTCATTCTTTCCGAACGCATTGGATTTCTTTTATAGGCCATAGCCGATGAGCCTGTTTGGTTTTTTTCGAAAGGTTCTTCCTGCACTTTAAGATTTGAAAGCAACCTCAGGTCAACAGAAAATTTGTGGGCGGTAGCACCAATACCGGCAAGGGTTTCCGAAAGTTTCATATCGAGTTTTCGCGTGTAAGTCTGGCCGGTAACCTTAAATGTTGATGTAAATCCGAGCTTTTCAGCGACCAACTGATCAAGTTGCCGGACCTTTTGATGGTCGCCTTTAAACAGGTCGAGAAAGGTCGCCTGAGTACCAACTGTTCCTTTCACACCTCGGGCCCTGACTTGTTGAAGGTAGTTATCAATATATTCAAGATCCATGACAAGATCTTGAATATAAAGTGTATTTCTCTTTCCAACAGTGGTTGGTTGGGCTGGTTGGTAATGAGTAAATCCTAGAGTTGCGAGGTTTTTAAATTTTTCACAAAAGATTGAAAGATTTTTGATTACCTGAAGCACAGAGGCACGTATCTGCTTCATGGCAAGCTTCTGAAGCATGAGGTCCGTATTGCAAACGACAAATTGAGATGTGGCGCCAAGGTGAATTATTCCCGCGGCCTTTGGACATTTTAACCCAAACTCAAATACATGCGCCATTACGTCATGGCGTATTTCTTTTTCCTTTTCTGCAGCGATTTCATAGTCGATATTCTCAACATTTGCCCGCATCTCCAAGAGCATATCTTCAGTGACAAGATCAGTCAAGCCAAGTTCATTTTGTGCCTCGGCTAAAGCAAGCCAGCATTTTCGCCATGTTGAAAATTTAGTTTTTTCTGAAAAAAGCTGTTGCATAGACAAACTGGTATAACGGCTTACAAGCGGTTCCTGATAAATTTCCCGAGACATACAAGCTCCAATAAATATAGATATATTCTTTAAAAGTTAGTTTTATTGTTGCTAATAATATGTCGCATAATGTATATTATGTACATATAAATTAAACATAACAATATCAATTACATGCAAGGTGCGTCTTTAGTGTTATTTCAGGTCATGGGATAACTCCTGCCGTCTTTTTCAACAGATGACAAAATGCCAAACATTCTGGAGTAAATAGTAACCTGACGCAGGCAGCTACTGGCTGATATGCCTCGGTCGGTTACACATCAATCACCCTCACCTGCCAACTCACATTTCCTCGAAAACGATTTATGGTTGGTGTATAGATCATGACCCTTTCCGAATTTTTTTGTACTTCGCTGATTCGATTTCCTAAGCTAAAACCTATTCCTTTATGGTTTGCATACTTGCCACGAATCGTCAGATGGAGATGTTCAGAGGTTTTGCCAACCACTCGTGAATCAACAATTCTGGCCTGGCTGTCCTTAAAAATTGGCTGCAAATTTCCAGGCCCGAATGGTTCCAAGAGTCTCATGAAATCTAAATATTCATCAGACATGAGATTTTCTACTGAACATTCAATATCATACGGCTTCTTTTTGCTGATTTGATGTTCTTGCCATTTTTCTTTAGCAATAGCCGAAAATCTTGCAGAAAAACCCGCAAAATTTTCGGCGGTAACCGTCAAGCCTGCCGCCATCTCATGACCGCCAAAGCGTTCAATCCATTTGGAACAAGCTTTGAGCATTTTCACCATAGAAATACCCTCGATCGATCTTGCCGAACCAACATAAACTATATTTTTGTCGAGCAATTCCTTTTCGGAAAACACCAGTGCTGGGAAACCATAAACTTCAACGAGTTTCGAGGCGACTATTCCAATCACCCCTTGATGTAGAGAACCCTTAGCAATTACACATTTATTTTGATCAACTCGAGTCGCTGAGATCTTTGCTAATGTAAGTTCGATATTGTCGGCACTTATCCTCTTTCTTTCATCATTTAATATAGTAAGCTGAGTCGCAAGTTTCTTTGCCTGAAGTCGGTCTCGTTCCGTCAGGAGCTTTACAACAAGCGTATTTTCTCCTAATCTCCCGGCCGCATTTATTTTCGGGCCAATGAGATAACCGATGTCCTCGGAGAGTATCTCTCCTCCGTCAATACCGCAGGATATGAGAATCTCTTGAAGGCCCGGAAATTTAGTACAACCGAGCGCCTCCAACCCTGCTCTCACGAGAATTCGATTTATATCCGTCAAACCCACAACATCAGCAATAGTCCCAAGCGCCACAAAAGCTAGATATTGCTTGAGGTTTATATTTTTCGCCACGTTGTCGAATAGTTCTCTGTCCGCGAGTTCAGCTCTTATCCCTGCCGCCAGATAAAAGGCCACCCCTACACCCGCTAATTGTTTTCTGTGAAAACCGCATGTTGGTATGGAAGGGTTAAGAATTATACATTGAGGCAGACCATGTTCCGGGATATTATGGTGATCGGTTACAATGACAATTCCGCCCATTTTTTTTATCCGGGAAATTTCATATTCGTTGGCAATCCCACAATCAACTGTTATTAATAGAAATTCACCACTTAAAGACGATGTTATGTGGCGCTGAAACCATTCAATGTTAAGGCCATAGCCTTCAAGCAGCCTGTTGGGGATATGCCAGGTCACCGTAACACCACATTCCCTGAAGAAATTTACCAGCAGAGCCGTTCCTGTTGTACCGTCGACATCGTAATCTCCCCAGATGACAATTTGTTTTCCGCTGGTCATGTATTCGACAACAAGACGAACCGCTTTAACGAGGTTCTGCATTTTTTCTGGTTTCGGTAAATCGGCAAGGCGTGGAAAGAGAAATCGTTCAAGGGCTTCATCCCCTTCTATTCCCCGATTTTTCAAAAAAACTCTGAAAATAAGTGGGATTTGCAGGTTGTTCGATAATCTGTTGGTCATTAAGGTTCTCACTTCTGTTTCTGCGCCAGCCACTCATCGACAAAGCGAACAATTCTTGCCGGTTCATTTACCTGAAACCAATGCAACTCTACATTCTTTGCAAACCATGTATATTGTCTTTTGGCATACCTCCGGGTGTCTCTCGCCAAAAGGCGTTGCATTTCTTCGAAAGACCACTCTCCGTCTAAATAGCCTATCATATGACGATACCCGATAGAACCAAGGGACTTCATTGACTTGTCGTATCCCATCGCCATAAGGTTTCGAACTTCGTCTTCAAATCCTGCATCAATCATATCCTGACAACGTTTGTTGATGCGAGAATAGAGTTGGTCTCGATCACATGTTAGACCTATCTGAAGAAGATTGGTAAAAATGATTTTCGGAGACTGTTTGGCCTGTTCTTCTAGGTGTTCCGACCAAGGAATGCCTGAAACATAAAATATTTCTAGAGCACGTAATAGCCTTTGTGAGTCATTTATATTTATCTTTTCTGCCGAAATACAATCTATTGAAACAAGTTCTTCGTAAAGTTTCGAGCAGCCTTCAACAGCCAGGCGACGATGCAATTCTTGCCTCACCTGTTCGTCGGCTGGGGCACCGGGAAAGAATCCATGCAAGAGAGCACGCAAGTATAAGCCTGTTCCGCCGGTCAAAAGTGGTACTCTCCCACGACGATGGATACCTCGAATTGTTTTTAAGGCATCGACAGTAAAGCGCGCTGCATCATAATTTTCGTTCGGCTCGACGATATCAATCAAATGATGAGTGATGCTCCCCCTCTCCTCTGGAGTCGCTTTAGCAGTGCCGATATCTAGGTGTCTGTAAACCTGCATGGAATCAACACTGATAATCTCGCAATCATAACGAGCGGCAAGAGTCAGGGAAAGCGCTGTCTTACCAATCGCCGTTGGTCCAACCAAAACGAGCAAGGGTTGATTAATGATTTCACTTTTCACTCTGCTATATCGAAGACCATTTCGGTCGCTAAAGAGGCTGCTCGTTTTCCGCCAATCCCCGGAATTCCACGCAAATCAGCAATACTTCGAATCGGGCCTGCTTTATGGCGGTAGTTCACGATACTTTCGGCAAGCCCAGGCCCAATACCTTTTATGGTCATCAACAGCTCCTTATCGGCGCTGTTGATCGGCAGAGGAAGAAAGAAAAATGGATAATAACAAATTGGCAGTGATTCAGGATATAGAGTAATTTTTTCATCCTCTTTAAGGTGAAGTCGTTTATCTTGTGTGACGCCTATAATCTTATTGTTGCGGATTATTGTGTGTGTTGCAAAACTAAGATGATGACTAAGACTCCAAACCAACAAAAGGAAAACCAGTAAAAGAACAATAGTCAATCGCCCATCACGTTGTTGATTTTCCCCACTTTCTGGTGAATCGAAATGCATGGCTATGTTACGTCATATAAAGTGAACTACTACAAAAAAATGATGGTTGAAGATTGGGGAAATCTATCCGGTAGCGATATAAAAGCAATCTTTTTACTGGACGCTTTTCAACCTCGGCTTTTTTCGTTGTTTCGCTGCCTTTTTATGGGTATATACCAGTGTTTCGAATTTCTTTTTCTTCTGTAGTAAAAAACCGGCATGACTACTTCCCAATCTTTTAACATCGTTCTGGTAGAACCCGAGATCCCTCCCAACACTGGTTCCATTGCGAGACTCTGCGGTGCAACAAACACCGTTTTGCATTTGGTTCATCCCCTTGGATTTTCTACAGATGACAAACATCTTAAAAGAGCAGGTCTTGATTATTGGCAGCACGTTGCCATTCACCATTGGCCAAACTTTGAGGACTTTCTCGCTGCGCAGGATGAACTGCAACTTTTTTTCTTCACCACCAAAGTTGCAAGAAGATATACCACGGCCAGGTTCAAACCCGGATGTTTTTTTATTTTTGGCAAAGAAACAAAAGGATTGCCTGAAGATATTCTTCAACTATATCATGACAGATGCTACACCTTGCCAATGCAAAACACCCATGTCCGAAGTTTGAATCTTGCCATGACTGCCGGAATTGTCTTATATGAAGCTTTACGCCAGTGTCAACCAGATGTCATGTTCCAGGGTAATTTCGCGGCCTAATGTCTGCATATATCATCATCTAATATTCTTAACTCTCTTAACACTTATTACAGGAGAATCATCCAATGGCTGATCGAGTATTTAATTTTGCTCCCGGGCCGGCAACGCTCCCCTACGAAGTATTGCAAAAAGCCGGGCAGGATGTCGTCAATTTTCAGCAAACAGGAATCGGACTGATTGAAATCAGTCATCGTTCCAAGGAGTTTATCGCCGTTGCTGATGAAACCGAAGCAAATTTCCGTGAACTTATGGGAATCCCCAGGAACTACAAAGTACTGTTTTTGCAGGGTGGTGCTTCGAGCCAATTTTTCATGGTGCCGATGAACCTTTTAAACCCTGGGAAAAGAGGCACATATCTCAACACCGGTGCCTGGTCCAAAAAAGCGATCAAAGAAGCAAAGTTATTCGGAGAGGTTGAAGTCCCCTACTCCAGCGAAGAAACCGGTTTCAAGCGAGTGCCCAAAGCTGGAGAATATTCTACTGCTGCTGACTCGGAATATCTCTATTATGTTTCCAACAACACCATCTATGGCACCCAGTTTCCTGACCTGCCGGTATCTGACAAGATGTTGATCAGCGATATGAGTTCAGACATCCTTTCCAGGGCTATCGATGTTTCGAAATTCGGCCTTATTTTTGCGGGCGCGCAAAAGAACCTTGGGCCTGCTGGTGTCACTGTAGTTATTATCAGAGACGACCTGTTAGATCGCGCTCCGGCAAACACCCCGACTATGTTGTCCTACAAGACACATGCCGACAAAGGGTCAATGTTTAATACTCCTCCCTGCTTTTCTATTTATGTGATGGGCGAAGTACTGAAATGGCTCAGAAAGCTTGGTGGGGTTGCGGCGATTGAAAAATTAAACAAAGAAAAAGCTGCAATTCTTTATGCAGCCATTGATCGAACCGATTATTACCGCGGTCATGCCGAGAAAGAATCCCGCTCCCTCATGAACGTACCCTTTAATCTTCCAACCACGGAACTCGAGGCAAAATTTATCACTGAGGCAACCGCCGTCGGCCTGAATGGCCTCAAAGGGCACCGCTCTCTTGGTGGCTGCCGAGCTTCCATTTACAATGCCTTTCCCCTTGAAGGTGTAGTCAAACTCGCCGAATTCATGCAGGAATTTGCAGTAAAAAATCCGGCTGCCTGATGGAGTATGTAGGAAATGTCATCCGACCGCCCAGCGAAGCTGATGCTATCATTCTTCAGGTAACGGTCGGATGCTCTTATAATAAATGTACCTTCTGTGGGGCCTACAAGGATGTTTCCTTCGCTATCAAGGATGAGGCGACAATAACACGGGACCTTCAGTTTGCCCGCGAGTGTTGTCGCAATCATAAAAGAGTGTTTCTCGCCGACGGTGATGTGCTTATCCTTTCTCAAAAAAGGTTGGTCCGCCTTTTTCATCTCATTCACGAATATCTCCCCTGGATCTCGAGAATTTCTCTTTATGGCAATGCCCGGGCAATCCGCAACAAGAGTCAAGAGAATTTATCGGAGTTGAAAGCCTTGGGGCTCGACCGAGTATACATGGGACTTGAAAGTGGCTGCGATGAAATTCTGCAACGCATCCAAAAAGGCGAAACTGCAGAGACAATGATTGCTGCCGCCAAAAAAATACGCGGGGCTGGAATATTTCTTTCAGTCACCGCCCTCCTGGGTCTTGGTGACGTAACCTTGTCAGAGCGACATGCGGCGGATACAGCAAAAGCTTTATCCGCCATGGCCCCCAACCAGATCGCCATACTGACTTTAATGCCACTGGAAAATACCATCCTCGGACAGGAGGTTCTTGTCGGGAAATTCTTTCTGCCGAATCCTCAGGTAATTCTTGCTGAGCTCTCCCTGTTGTTGAGCTGTCTGCAAAACATCCGCTGTCAGTTTCATGCAAATCACGCTTCAAGCTATCTCCCTATCTTTGGACGATTGCCAAAAGATAGGGAGGCTCTTCTTGCAGCAATAGAAATGGCAAAAAGCGGGGCAGTATTGCTTGTTCCGGAGCATAGGAGAGCTTTATGAGTTCTTTGACAAAAACCGACCTAAAAAACCTCACCCAGGAAAAGTTGATCGACTTTGTTGTCATTCTCGGGCAACCGGTTTTTCGCGCTAAACAGATAATGGGCTGGCTCTATCGTCCAGGCATTACTCAGTTTTCGCAGATGACCGACCTTGCCAAGGTTTTCAGAAGTATCCTAGAAGAAAACGCCTACATCTCACACTTTAGTAACCCCATCATTGAAAAAGCCACCGACGGTTGTGTCAAATTTGGTTTTCACCTTTTTGATGAAAATATCATTGAAGCCGTCCTTATCCCTGAACCGGACCGCAACACACTTTGCATTTCATCGCAGGTCGGCTGCGCCATGGGCTGCTCTTTTTGTCTTACCGGGACTATGGGTTTTAAACGAAATCTCACCCCGGCAGAGATCGTCAATCAGATATGTGCAGTCCGGGATTTCCTGCTTGCGGAACCCAAGGAAAAACTCATCGGTCCAGACAGAGTCACTAACGTGGTGTATATGGGGATGGGAGAACCGCTCAATAATCTCGACAACGTTCTTGCTTCCCTATCAATAATTACCGAACAGAAAGGTTTGGATTTGACCCCCAGGAGAATCACCGTCTCAACCTGCGGGATCGTGCCGAAACTCAGGGAATTAGGTGAGAAATCGCCAGTCAATCTGGCCATTTCCCTGCATGCGGTCGATGATTTAACCCGCCGGAAGTTGATGCCGATAAACGACCGCTACTCAATCGATGAATTACTGGACGCTTGCCGTGACTTTCCCATGCCGAAAAGAAAGAGAATCATGTTTGAGTACATCCTGTTAAAAGGCATAAACGACAGTGACCGCGATGCCCGGGAATTAGCTCGCAAATTAAAAAGCATCCCGTGTAAAATAAATCTCCTCCCTTACAACGAGTCGCCGACATTGCCCTACCAGAGCGCCGGCATGGAAAGGCTCATGGCTTTTCAGAAGGTCCTTCTTGATGCCCACTTTACGGTCTTCATCAGGAACAGTCGTGGTTCCGATATCTCCGCTGCATGCGGGCAGCTTGCTACCAAGTCTACCCTATAGAAAATACAGGTGCTTCTAAAGAAAAAACAAATTGCCGCAGCCGATTATAAATCCGAGTAACGCTCCAAAAAGATTAATATATTTAAACTGTTCCTGCATAATTGAAAGCAGCAGCCCTTCCAGTTTCAGAAGATCGAGTGAGTTTACCTTTTCGGTTACAATATTTTTTATATTCAGTGACTCGACAAGGCCGGGAACCTCGGCGGCAAGCATAGCGGAAGTCGTTTTTTGTAGCGACCTGGCCATACCGTCTCTCACCCCGACCGGAATGATATTGGCCATTTTGCCGATTTTTTTCTGCAGCAACGCAGTCGCCATAGAGTCGACAAGCGACTCTATGGTATCGAAGGTTTCAGGTGATTGAAGAAGTGAACAAAGTTCCTGTTTCAGCCAGGTCTTTTTTGCCGCAAAAGACTCCTCGCCAAAGAGCATTGCACATACTTGCTGCAGGTTGGTGGATTCGGATTCAAAATGGCTCTCCATATTCGATTTAATCATCGATGTGAGCAGGATAGCAACATCTTTCCCCCTGAGCACGAACATCATTTGTTGTGCGCAACGAGAGCAAAATTCATCGACAACCACTTGATCATCAGCCTTTATGAATTGAACAATGGGTTTAAGCAAAAACTTTCCGCTCCGCTCACGGATAATATGGACGACCTTGGCCTGAACCTCTACGGACTCCAGCCAGGCGACAATATCATCATTTTTTTCAATGAGATACGTACGGATTTTTTCTTCCACTGTCTCCATGCGTAAGAATCCTCGAACCATATCGGCCATCGGACCCATTGAATCAATATAGCTGTCGACACCGGCACACCCGCCTTTGACGATCTTATCTCGCACTTCAGGCTCAGAAACTATTGCTGCCAAGCGCTTGAGAAGTACAGGTGTCTGTTTTTCTACAGTGACTTGCAGCAATTCGAGAAGAGAACCGGGAAGAAGATCGGTCAAAGACTTACCCTGCTGTAAAATACTGTAAACCTGTTGATGAACAAAATCTTCGGCCCAATCTTCCATCGCCTCGCTCGTAAACATCCGAGCGATATTCTTCTCGAGGAAGCCATAAGCCATTTCCCTTTGTGAGCCGGAAATCACCGTCCCTATCTCACTTGCGAGAAATTGTTCCATTCGTTGCTCTATTGATCGTTCAGAAATTTCCTTGAATTCATCTGAACAGATAAAAGCACGTATCTTGTCTTTGACTTGATAAATGACAGTCTTGCTGCCGATATCAAAATACACCCGGAATTTTGCCGGAACTATCGAAGCAAGATTGCCGAGATCTTGTTGCAAGACCTTTTCTATTCTTTCTTTTATTAGGCCGAACAAATGGTGCTGAAAGGCCTCATTTTGCAGCCCATTGCCTATTTCTGTACTGGTCAAGAGATGATCTCCAACAACCTCCCCCATATTTTTGGCAAAATCCTGCCTCTTCGAGGGGATGACACCAGGAGTCATCGGCACCCTTATTCCTGCAATTACCCAAGGTTTCAGTGGCCGAAACAGCATTTTAATTGCAACATGGTTGGTAAGATAGCCGATGAAAGCGCCAGTAATCGGAGGTATGGCATATTTTGCAAGACTTAAAATTTCAGGCGAGATATTAAACATATTCTAAAAGTTCCAATGGGCTGTTGATGATTAAATCGGGATTTTCTTCTTCGAGTTCACTGGTACTGCGAAAGCCCCAGGTAACTCCGACGGTCGTCATTCCCGAGGCTTTTCCGGTCCGGATATCAATTGGCGTATCACCAACAAAAAACATTTCCGCTGGACGGGCTCCCAGGCGTTTGGCAATTTCAAGAGCTACTGTCGGGTCGGGTTTTTTTGCGAACCCATCTCTTTGACCATAAACACAGGCAAAAGTCTCCTTTGGGAGATATCTTTCGACGAAAAGTTGGGTGAAAGCATGTGGTTTGTTAGACAACACTGCTATGCTAATCCTCTGGTTTTTTATAGCGGCAAGCATATCTTCAATACCGTCGTATGGTCGACAGGTGTTCATCCAGGTATTCGCATACAACTGGAAAAACGTTTGGCAGCATTTGTTGATGATGTCTTCGTTTGTACCGAGCGGGGTAATTCTCCTCATCAGAACGTTTAAACCATCACCAACGAATCTTTTGTAGTCATGCTGAGAGTGAACCGGGAAACCGTGGTAAATTAGAACGGCATTGGCGGTTTCGGCGATGTCTTGGAGCGTATCAAGAAGAGTACCGTCCAGATCAAAAATTATTGATAAAGGAGCCATCGATTGTTTTTTAAAATGGGATAACAAGAGGTTATTGAGATATGCCGAGCAAATGAGGCGAACTTGAGCGACTTAAGGGGACAGGAATTAGAGAAAAGCCAATTTTCCCTTTCTTTTTTCGTTTTTATTTATATTATTATGGCAACTAAAATAATAACACCAACTCATAATTTTCTTCTCAAGGTGCGCTTATGTGGTTTGTCAGATTTCTAGTTTCCTCGATCGGCAAGAAATTTATTATGGCAGCATCAGGTTTGCTGTTGTTTCTATTTCTATGCACGCATGTGGCTGGCAATGCCACTATCTTCATGAGCAGTAAAGTTTTTCAAAGTTATGCTGACGAACTTCACAGCCATCCACTTATAGTGCTTGTTTTTAGTTTAGGCTTACTGGGTGTATTTCTAGCGCACATTTTCGTCGGTCTCTACCTGTTTTACCAGAACCGAGCGGTGAGCAACTCCAGATACGCTGTTTGCACCCGTGTTGTCAAGTACTCATTCGCCTCTGAAACCATGCCTTACACCGGATTGTTTCTCCTGGTATTTCTTGTTGTCCATGTCTTTGGTTTCACCTTCTCTCCAAAAACAGTCCTCATCTCGGTTACCGTGCAGCAATTGTTGAGCAACTTTTTCTACGCGCTCTTCTATATCCTTGGGTTCGTTGCTCTTACGATTCATCTCAGCCACGGTTTTTGGAGTATGCTGCAAACTTTCGGGTTCAATCATCCCAGGTATAATTTTCTTATCTCCAGGCTTACCATAGTTATCCCTTTGTTTTTTTTCTTGGTATTTGCTGGAATAGCTTTCTACTTTATGACCGGTCTCGGTGCATCCTACTGATTACCGCAGGTGAGCGATACACACTTTTCATATAATCTGAGATTCACAGGATTATCCACAAAAAGACACTAGACAAGGCTTTGCAATATGGAACTTAATTCTCGTGCACCATCCGGCCCCTTGGAAAAAAAATGGAGCAATCACCGTTTTTCCAATAAGCTTGTCAATCCTGCCAACAGGAGGAAATTCAACATAATTGTTGTGGGTACAGGTCTTGCGGGCGCATCGGCCTCTGCAACCCTTGCCGAACAGGGATATCAAGTCAAAACCTTCTGTATCCAGGACAGCCCGAGGCGGGCCCATTCCATTGCCGCCCAGGGTGGCATCAATGCTGCAAAAAACTACCAGAATGACGGCGATTCTATTCACCGACTCTTTTACGATACCATCAAAGGTGGCGACTTCCGTGCCAGAGAAGCAAATGTCTATCGACTGGCTGAGGTCAGCAATCAGATAATTGATCAATGTGTGGCGCAAGGTGTACCTTTTGCCAGAGAATATGGCGGAACACTGGCGAACAGATCTTTTGGCGGCGCCCAGGTTTCGAGAACATTTTACGCCCGTGGCCAAACCGGTCAACAGCTCCTTCTCGGCGCATACGGCGCGCTTTCGAGGCAAATTCACGCCGGCAGGGTAAAGATGTACACCCGCAGAGAAATGATGGATGTGGTCGTTGTCGACGGGAGAGCCAAAGGTATCACCGTCCGTAACGTCATGACCGGAGAGATTGAAAGCCACACCGCCGATGTTGTCATTCTCGCAACCGGTGGGTATGGCAATGTCTACTTTTTGTCTACCAATGCTATGGCCTCGAATGTGACCGCGGCCTGGCGAGCCCATAAGCGCGGTGCAGGGTTTGCTAATCCGTCTTTTGTGCAGATTCATCCGACCTGCATTCCGGTACACGGTGATTATCAATCAAAGCTCACCCTCATGAGCGAGAGCCTGCGTAACGATGGCCGTGTCTGGGTGCCGAAAACCAAAGGCGATACTCGCAAAGCCGCCAATATCCCTGAAAGTGAAAGAGAGTATTACCTGGAAAATAAATATCCGAGTTTTGGCAACCTAGTGCCTCGCGACGTTGCTTCACGAAATGCCAAGGAACAATGCGACTATGGCAAGGGAGTCGGTACCACCGGTCTCGCTGTCTATCTGGATTTTGCCGATGCAATAAAGCGCGATGGCAAGGAAACCATATACAAAAAATATGGCAACCTCTTCCAGATGTACGAGAAGATCACCGACAGCGATCCTATGGTCGAGCCAATGATGATATACCCCGCTGTCCATTACACCATGGGCGGACTTTGGGTTGATTATGATTTGATGACCACTATTCCCGGACTCTTTGCCATCGGCGAATGCAACTTCTCCGACCATGGCGCCAATCGTCTTGGAGCAAGCGCCTTGATGCAGGGCTTGGCCGACGGTTATTTTATTATTGCTACCTCAATTGCCCATTATCTCGGCACTAACAAAATTGAAGTAGTAAGCGAGCATGAAGCCCCATTTATTGATTCAAAACGTTGGGTTGAAGACAGAATCTCGAAAATGCTGAAAAATAGCGTCGGCGGCTCGGCCGGCAAGTTCACTGTCGATGAAATTCATAAAGAGCTTGGCAGGTTGATGTGGGATAATTGCGGGATGGGTAGAAACAAAGCCGGGCTTGAAACCGCCCTTGAAGAACTCCCAAAGATCAGAAAAAAATTCTGGGATTCAGTGTATCTTCCAGGAACAAATAAAGAAATCAACCAATCCCTGGAACGGGCCGGCAGAGTTGCCGATTTCCTTGAATTTGGCGAAATCATGATCCGCGATGCATTGACACGAGAGGAATCCTGTGGCTGTCATCTCCGAGAAGAGAGCCAAACCGAAGAAAATGAAGCCAAACGAGACGACGCAAACTATTCGCACGTCTCAGTCTGGGAACATGTCGGTTCCGAGGAAGCGCCGGTCATGCATAAGGAACCGCTGGTGTTCGAATATGTGACTCCCAGCCAGCGCAGCTATAAATAAAAGGTACAACACGCCGTAACAGCGGGCTTAAAACAGAAATATTAAGGTAGAGACACAATATGACCAGTATTAACCTGACGTTGAAGATCTGGCGACAACCAAATAACGATGCACTGGGCGGATTTGAAACCTATCTCCTGGACGGCATTCATACCGATATGTCTTTTCTGGAAATGCTTGATGTGCTCAACGAAAAGCTCACCAAGGAAGGAAAAGATCCGGTAGCTTTTGATCATGACTGCCGTGAAGGCATTTGCGGGATGTGCGGTGCGGTGGTCGACGGTGTTGCGCACGGCCCGGAAAAGGAAGTAACTCTCTGCCAATTGCATATGCGTCATTTTCACAGTGGCGATACCCTGGTTATTGAACCCTTTCGTTCACGGGCATACCCGATTAAAAAAGACCTCTTGGTTGATCGGTCAGCACTCGATCGCATCATACAAGCCGGTGGCTATGTTTCTGTCAACACAGGGGGAACTCCAGACGGCAACAGCATTCCCATACCTTCCCAACAGGCTGAACTGGCCATGGATGCCGCAGCTTGTATCGGTTGCGGGGCCTGCGTTGCCAGTTGTCCAAACGGAGCCGCTATGCTCTTTACCAGCGCCAAGATTTCGCAACTCGCCCTCCTTCCGCAAGGTCAAGTTGAACGAAAAAACCGGGCGCTGGCGATGGTTGAACAAATGGATAAAGAAGGTTTCGGCAATTGTACCAATGCCAAGGAATGTGAGGCCGTTTGTCCTAAAGGTATTTCCATTCGCAATATCGCTCGTATGAATAAGGAATTTTTCAAGGCAATACTCACCGAAGGATAGCCTGTCGGCATTGAAAACGAGGAACATGACGAACCTGCTTGATGCCGTTTTTTGGCAGCAAGCAGGTTTTCTGTTGTAATAGTCATATGTTTTACGACGTAATAATCATTGGAGCCGGCCCAGGCGGATTGGCTTGCGCCACAGCAGCCGCCTCCCATGGCTTGACCACCCTGGTTTTAGAACGTAAACAGATCCTTGGCAGAAAGGTGTGTGCCGGAGGTATTACCTGGAATGGTTTACTGAAAAAAATTCCGATTGATATATCCGAAAAGCAGTTTGCAGAACAGCAGGTCTTTACCCGGTTTCAGAAGGTTTGCGTATCCTCCTCGACCCCTATTATTGCCACAGTGAACAGGGAGAAACTGGGACAAAAAATGGCTCAGCAGGCAAGAGAAGCCGGGGTGGAAATCCATCTCGGTTGTCAGGTGATTTCCATTGATCCTGCAAGTGTCCTCTATAAAGATAAGACAACGGGGAGAGAAGAGAGACTTGCCTTTAGGTTTCTCGTTGGCGCGGATGGATCATCCTCGCTCGTGCGGAGATATCTGAGATTGCCGGTTTCAGACACCGGAATTGGCATAAACTACCAAATTCCCGGAGAGTATCTTGAGATGCAATGGCATTTGGACAGCGCACTTTTTGCCAACGGCTACGCCTGGATTTTTCCCCACCTGGGTTCCGCATCGATTGGTGCCTATGTTGACTCCAAACGGATGAAAGCCAATATCTTGAAGGCCAACCTCCTCCTCTGGGCAGACAAACACGGTTATCCGTTACGGCAATATAAGGCTTCGGCTGAATTGATTAATTTTGATTTTCGGGGTTGGCATTTCGATAATCTCTTTCTCGTCGGTGACGCCGCTGGACTTGCCTCCGGCCTTACTGGAGAAGGTATTTATTCTGCGATTGTTTCAGGAGAAACCGTCGGCCATTTCCTTGCCAACGGCCAATATGACGTAACACCGCTTAGAAATCTTATTAAAAATCAGGCAATGCATCGCAAAATGGTAGCACTTACCGGGAAATACCGAGCACTTACAACAGTGGTTTCAGAGATTGTAACCTTCTGTCTGAAAACAAAGCTCCTAAATTTCAGTCACATTGAGATGGCGCGCTAACAGTTTTATTGAAAATCACTATCAACTCAACTTGGAATGCAGATAAAAAACAGAAAACAATTGTTACTCATAAATGCGACATTCGTGGTCTTTTGTGCCGGAATTCTCGTTTTTCTTCTCAAGGCACCAAAGGAATCAACCCCCTTCCTCCCCAACGATGAGAACCACAAACGTTTCTTTTTCATAGAAAGCAAAAAAGAGGCGGAGCTTTCCTGTCTGTCCTGTCATGATCTGGGCAAGGAGGCCCCGTTACCGGAAAATCATCCTCCCAAGTATCGATGCCTCTTTTGCCACAAGCGCAACCGTTAAAACTCACAAATCTTCAGCGACTGTGCCCCTTTATTATCTGCTCTTATCAACAATTTCGTAAACATCCCTGGAGAGATCTTGAGTTCCAACGATCCTCTCCAGCTGACCTCGCATTAACTCTTGTCGCCGAAGATCATATCTTTTCCAGTTAATAAGAGGTGCTACCAGTCGAGCAGCAATTTGTGGATTGATGGTGTTGAGCTCAAGGATTTTATCGGCAAGAAAGGTGTATCCGTTTCCATCTTTCTCATGGAAACGTACATGATTATTGGCGCAGAAAGCTCCGATAAGGGCTCTTACCTTGTTGGGATTTTCTATCGAGAAAGACGGATTGTCAGCAAGTAATGCGACACTTTTTAAGGTGTCTGGTAGCACAGAAAGAGCCTGCAGGGTAAACCACTTGTCGAGCACCAGCGGGTTACCGACCCATTTACTATAAAAATCATCAAGCACCTCCTGCCGCACATCATGATCAAGATTAACCAGGCTTGCAAGGGCCGCAATGCAATCCGTCATGTTGGTCGCCGACCGGTATTGCTGCACACATAAGGCAAGATGCTCTTCTGGTAGCGGATCGACGGCCATAAGATAGGCAAGAGACACATTTTTCAGGCTTCTCCGGCCCATGGCCCCTGCGGTTAATAGATAATGCCCCTTCTCTTGGTTACCCAAATACAGCTCCAAAAAAGCATCTTTGTTTTTCTCTGCCAATTGATTTTTTACAAGTTGCCTCGCCTTGTGCAGAGAATCGGGATCAACAATTTTCATGTCTTGGGCCAGTGTTGTTTCCGGAGGCAAGGTCAAGGAGAGGGCCAAAAGTGCTGAATCTTCAATATTGCGCCTCAGGCTATGAAAAACTGCTTCGGTAAAGTAGTCGTCAATAACTGGCTGCAGATTTTTGCTGAATTGTTCAGCTGCTTCGAGAATGACTTCCCCGGACAACCGGGCCGAGGCATCCCAGCGATTAAAGAGGTTGGAATCATGGCGCATGAGAAAGGCGAGTTGCTCCCGGGATTGAAACGGCGCGACCCTGGCCGGTGCAGAAAAATCTCGTAACAACGACACTACCGGTTTTTCCTTTATCCCTTTAAAGACAAACGTCTGTTCCCTTTCCCGAAGCTGGAGAACTGTCGTACCCTGCGGTTCCTTTTCAAGGAGATCTTTACCGGTCGCTCCCAGCAGACCAACCGCGATGGGCATATGGAAGGGCTGGGAGGTTGTTTGCCCAGTTGTGTCCGCCAAATCTTGCTTTACAACCAATCGATATTCTTTTTCCCTTTCAAACCAGTCACCATGAACATGCAGGATGGGGGTGCCGGCCTGGCTGTACCAGTTTTTGAATTGATCAAGATCTCTACCGGATGCATCGCTCATTGAAGCAACAAAATCATCACAGGTAACTGCCTGCCCGTCATGTCGTGCAAAATAAAGATCCATGCCCTGGCGAAAATTTTCTTTGCCAAGCAGCGTATGCATCATGCGGATAACTTCCGCTCCCTTATTATAAACTGTAGCAGTATAGAAGTTATTGATTTCCAGATAACAATCCGGCCGAACAGGATGGGCCATGGGGCCGCTATCTTCCTTAAACTGGAAATTTTTTAACACTCGCACATCGTCGATTCTCTGAACTGCCGGTGAATGCATGTCGGAAGAAAATTCCTGGTCGCGAAACACTGTCAACCCCTCCTTCAGACTGAGCTGAAACCAGTCTCGGCACGTCACGCGGTTACCGGTCCAATTATGAAAATACTCATGGGCAATAACCCCTTCGATCCCCAGATAGTCTTGATCAGTGGCGGTTTCTGGAGAAGAAAGGACATACTTAGCATTGAAAACATTTAAGCCCTTGTTCTCCATGGCGCCCATATTGAAGTCATCGACGGCAACGATCATAAAGGTGTCAAGGTCATATTCCAGCCCATACACCTGCTCGTCCCAATGCATTGCCTTCTTCAAGGAATCCATGGCGTAACTGCATTTTCCCTCATTTCTTTTTTCAACAAAGATTTTCAGGGACACAATTTTTCCTGACGTAGTAACAAATTCATCTTCAAGACTGACCAGCTGCCCGGCAACCAGAGCAAAAAGATAACTCGGCTTAGGAAAGGGATCCTCCCAAACGACATAATGACGGTCGCTATCAAGGCTCCCACTTTCAACGAGATTGCCGTTTGACAACATGACTGGGCAAGCCTTACGGTCGGCTTCGATTCGAGTGGTAAACCTCGTCAGGACATCAGGTCGGTCAGGATAATACGTGATCGTGCGAAAACCTTCGGCCTCACATTGGGTGCAATAGTTGCCGCTTGACCTGTATAATCCTTCGAGAGCAGTATTTTTTGCCGGATCAATTCTTGTCACTATGGTCAGAGTGAAAACGGATGGAGGGTTGTCAAGACACAAGGTTTTATCATCAACGCGGTAGCCTCCTTTTGGTGAACTCACACCATCTATGGTGATTGATACAAGCTCGAGCTTTTCGCCAAACAGCAGCAGTGGTGGATTGGCATGTTTTGAAGCTGGATTTTTCCGATACTCAGCATGCGCAGTGACAATG
Source organism: Desulfobulbaceae bacterium (assembly GCA_011391225.1). Lineage (GTDB taxonomy): Bacteria > Desulfobacterota > Desulfobulbia > Desulfobulbales > Desulfocapsaceae > Desulforhopalus_A. The sequence goes on from JAABQY010000009.1 coordinate 26,636, forward strand.
GTGAATTCTTCAAATAATTCAAACTTCAATTGAAGATGATTAATTGTATAATCAAAGATCTTGTAATCCTTTCTGTAAATCGGCACTCTTTTCTCGTCATTCATAGCCAAATCCCTTTAACCGGAATAATCCGGAAGCGTTAGTTGCTGATTGACAGCAATGACCATTCAATTATATTTACAACTCGTTCGGCACTTAGACCTGGTCATCAACTTAACTCCTTTTCTTTATAAAACAAATGAGAAACCTATAAATGATTACAATCAATGAGCATTACCTGAAGTTGCAGGCTTCCTATCTGTTCTCCGATATCGCCAAACGCGTCGCTGCTTTTCAAAAAAGCCATCCAGAAAGAGATATAATCAAGCTTGGCATTGGCGATGTCACGAAAGGACTGCCCTCGGCGTCAATCAAGGCCTTTCATAAAGCAGTCGATGAAATGGCAGAAGATTCAAGCTTTAAGGGCTATGGCCCTGAACAGGGCTACGATTTTCTCAGGGAGGCAATCGCCACCAATGATTTCAGAAGCCGTGGAGCGGACATCTCCGCCGATGAAGTATTTGTCAGCGATGGAGCGAAGTGCGACACCGGTAACATCCAAGAACTCTTCACAGGTGACATAAAGATTGCTATTTCCGATCCTGTCTACCCGGTCTATCTCGACACCAATGTCATGGCTGGTCGGACCGGCAACTTTGCCGACGGCAGATATCAGGGAATTGTCTATCTCGAAAGCACTAAGTCCAACAATTTTGTCCCTTCGCTGCCAAAAGAGAAAGTCGATTTGATCTATCTCTGTTTCCCCAACAACCCGACCGGTTCGACTATTTCCAAGGCTGAGCTGAAAACATGGGTTGATTATGCCCGCGAGCACAAAGCTCTCATCCTCTTTGATGCCGCATATGAGGCGTTTATACGCGATCAGTCTCTGCCAAAATCGATTTATGAGATTGAAGGGGCAAAAGAAGTAGCCGTTGAATTTCGCAGTTACTCAAAAAGTGCCGGTTTTACAGGTACAAGGTGTGCATACACGGTCGTTCCAAAACAATGTCGGGCATACGATAAAAAAGGGAATAAACACTTTATTCACGCAATGTGGAATCGTCGGCATTGCACCAAATTCAACGGCGTTGCTTATCCGGTGCAACGGGCCGCCGAGGCAGTATACAGCGAGGGAGGCAAGATTCAGACAAAAGCCCTGATTGATTACTACATGGTCAATGCTGACATGGTTTGCGCTACCATGGACAAGCTGGGTTATGAATACGTTGGCGGGAAAAATTCGCCTTACATTTGGATTGATGGCAGAATGGATTCCTGGGCGTTCTTCGACATGCTTCTCGATAAGGCAGGTGTCGTCTGTACTCCAGGGGCTGGTTTTGGGAAATGCGGCAGCGGCTATATCAGAATCTCCGCCTTTAACAGCCAGGAAAGGGTCCGAGAGGCCATGCAAAGACTGACGGATATGCTGTCGGCAAAATAGATGTCATCGAGACAGAGGACAAGGCTATCGGGTGTGCTCTGTCTTCCATCTGTATAAAGGCCAATTTCCCCTTTCAGCAGGAAAGTGCTGCCGGTTTGAAGTGAATCTTTTCCCTGATCCCCTCCATCTCAACAACCCTGACTGTGCCATAAGACCGCAACCAAAGGATAACGCCGTCAACGAGCCTCTCTGGGGCGGATGCTCCAGCGGTTATGCCGATTCTCTTTTTGCCAAGAAGCCATGCCGGATCAATGTCTTGATAATCGTCAACGAGATGCGCTTCGACACCGCATAAAGTGGCAACCTCTCTCAATCTGTTGGAATTTGAACTGTTTTTCGATCCTACGACAAAAAGCAGATCACAATTTTCAGCCAGGATTTTGACCGCATCCTGGCGGTTTTGGGTAGCAAAGCAGATGTTTGATCGAGGGCCTTTAATCTTTGTAAACCGACTATTTAAAATCTTGACGATGCCAACAATATCATTGCTGTTGAGTGTTGTCTGGGTAACATAGGCAACCTTTCGAACATCCGATACCTCAACCGTCTCTGCCTCTTCTTCATTAGCAACAATATGCACCCGGTCGGCAACCCTGCCGGCAGTCCCTTCAACCTCGGGATGCCTATGGTGGCCGATAATTATCACGTCATACCCCATGGCATGGTATTTTTCCACCATGCCATGGACACTGGTAACCAGAGGACAGGTGGCATCGACGGTGCGAAGGCCCAATTCCACAGCCTTTTGTTCTATGCCTCGGGATACTCCATGGGCACTGAAGATACACACTCCGCCTTGGGGTACGTCGCACAGGTTCTCGACAAAGACAGCGCCGGAGGCTTCCAACTCGGATATGACATGCTTATTATGAACGATCTCGTGTAGCACATACACAGGCTTGCCGTACCGTCGCAAGCAAAGTTTGACGGTCTCAATCGCCCTCTCTACACCGGCACAGAAGCCTCGCGGCGAGGCAAGATATACGGCCAATTCTGTAACCATTGAATTTTCTCAGCCATGAACAGGAAACATGAGCTTAAAACCCATTTTAGCAATGAAACTATGTAACGACTTCTAACCACGACTAATTAGGCACAATCAATACCGGCACCATAGCAATTCGACTCACCCTTCTTGCTGTTGATCCCATCACTTTTAAACCCCGTACTGTTCTCGTCGATTTACCGACGATAATCATATCGACCGACTCTTCTTCCGATACCCGGAGAATTTCTTCACTGGGTTTGCCAGCAACGACCATGAGTTCCTTTACATTAGAACAGACTTTTTCTTCGTCACACTCATCTTCGAAAAAACGCCGCAATCTGTCTTTCATTCTGACAAGCAAGTCTTTCATTGATTCTTTGAGCATTGCCTCAGAAAACTCTTGCGAAATATAGGCACTGATGACTGCCTTGGCGGTCTCTCCCATGGGTTCAACGACGTGCAACATTATTATTTTGGCATCGTACAGTTTTGCCAAGGCCAGGGCATGACGAAACACCGGACGGGTATGTTCGCCAAGGTCGGTTGCATATAAAATTGTAGATATTTTTGGATTATTTTTCATTCTTAACTCCTGCTGATAAAGGTTTCAAACAAGGTGGCATCTCTCAATAGTGTTGGGAAATTTCGGTGTGAAAAGCATACGTACTTTGCCTGTAAACCAATGATATTTTGCAAATTACAAGCCAATTACTGATACAAATAGTTAATAATCTGATATTTATATATGTTTACCATATAATTGAATGTCTGCAATTACGCACGAAATTTATACATCCGTGGCAGATTTCGGTAAATATATATTATATCAAATTGTTACATATATAATCATGGTTGGATGAAGAGTGTAACTCTCTATTGGCCACATTCCGCCAATTTTTCTATTTCGAACATCAGCTCTGAAAAATAGCGGTGGATTGCAGTTTTTAAGAAAAGAATATTATGAAATCAAGCAGCCGATCTTCAACAACAGACCGATTAATTGTGAAAATTTACGCCCCATTACTTCCCTCATCTGTGACCTTGAAAACATTGGGTGGATTTCCCCACGAGTTCCAAGGATAATTGGCCGGAATCCGCCAATTGAAAATTTAAAATTGGTAAAAGCATAATTGCTATGATGCAATTATGCTCAAACCCTTATATATTTGATTCATTGGCCCCATTTTTGCTGTATTCTTAGTTGAAGCGAAATTTGGCTCATGGCACCCTCGTAATGATAGTTGAATATCAAAATCATTGCATCGGAGACACAATATTTTAACCCAACAGGTAATGGAGGAGAATCATGTTTCAGACAGCGTCAAAGGCATTTACAGTTCTGAGTATTTCAGCGGCCCTTTTGGCCACCCCAGTTTTTGCCGAACCGATTTCCATCAAATTTAGCCATGTTGTGGCGGTTGACACACCGAAAGGTCAGGCCGCCGAATTCTTTAAAAAACGTGCTGAGGAGCTGACCCAGGGCAAGGTCAAGATCGAAGTTTATCCAAACAGCCAGCTGTATAAAGACAAGGAAGAGATGGAAGCCCTGCAGCTTGCTGCGGTACAGATGCTCGCC
>JAABQY010000094.1 GCA_011391225.1 Desulfobulbaceae bacterium
CTCATCACTCCGATTGCCATGGATGTCGGTTTGCGTTTTGCCATTCGTGAAGGTGGACGTACTGTTGGTGCCGGCGTTATTAGTGAAATTATTGCCTAAAGGTTAGTAATGATACCCACAGAAAAAATCCGAATTCGTTTGAAAGCTTACGACCATAAACTACTCGATCAATCTACGACTGAGATAGTTGATACTGCTAGAAGAACTGGGTCGGCGGTAGCCGGACCTATTCCATTGCCAACTACAATAAACAAATTCTGTGTTCTTAGGTCTCCGCATGTTGACAAAAAGTCACGAGAACATTTTGAAATGAGGACCCATCGCCGCTTATTAGACATTTTAGAGCCCACGCAGCAGACCATCGATTTGCTCATGAAGCTTGAATTGTCTGCAGGCGTCGATGTTGAAATTAAGTTGCCTTAATCGGCGCTACCTAAAAGTTAATTGAAGCATCGGGTAAAGTTATGCCAAAGTCAATGGGTATATTAGGGAAAAAAATTGGAATGACCCGGGTGTACAGCGAACTTGGTGAGGCTATTCCAGTTACTGTTATTGAAGCCGGTCCTTGTAAAGTTCTTCAAGTGAAAACCGAAGCAACTGACGGATATAGCGCCATCCAGGTTGGTTTTGCAGAAAAAAAAGCCTCTAGGATTAACAAGCCAATGTCCGGCCATTTTAAAAAATCTGACTCTCTCGGCTTTTATTTTGTTCGTGAATTTAGGGTCACTGATTCGGCTCTTTATCAGGTTGGCCAAGAAATCTCACTTGACGCTGTTGTAAAAGTCGGAGATAAGGTCGATGTACAGGGCACAAGTAAAGGCAGGGGATTTCAGGGTGTTATAAAACGTCATGGTTTCAGTGGTGGTGGCTCGGGGCATGGTTCTATGTTTCATCGAGCGCCTGGCTCCATCGGTTGCAGCGCCTATCCATCGCGGGTTATCAAAGGAAAAAAGATGCCTGGAAGAATGGGCAATGACAGCGTTTTAAGGAAAAATGTTGTTGTCGTTGATATCCGAAATGAAGAAAATGTTGTTCTCTTGAAAGGACCACTCCCTGGAGCGAAAAACGGCCTGTTGAAGATTTACACAAAACAATAAAAATTGGATCTTAACAGGTGCGAGGAGATGAATATGTCTACTGTAAATATAGTTAACACCAAGAATGAAAGTGTTGGCGAAATCGAGTTGAATGACGAAGTCTTCAATCGAGAAGTTAAAGAGCACGTTCTGCATGAGGTTGTCCGTATGCAGCGCGCTGGCAGAAGAGCCGGGAACGCTTGTACCAAAACGAGAGTCGAGGTGAGTGGTGGCGGAAGAAAGCCTTGGCGGCAAAAAGGAACCGGTCGTGCTAGGTCTGGAAGTAATACTTCTCCGCTTTGGCGTGGGGGTGGTGTGGCATTTGGACCTAAACCGCGAGACTATAGTTTTAAGCTTAACCGTAAGGTGAAACAGCAGGCGGTAGCAATGGCTCTCAGTGCTCGTTTTCAGGAAGGGAATCTTATCGTCATGAACGATTTTTCCTTGGAGCGCATTAAAACCAAGGATTTCATTGGTGTCATGAATATTCTTGATGTTGCTAATGGTCTTATCGTTACCGACAACGCTTCTGAAAACCTTGCCAAATCATCAAATAACGTAAATGGTTATAAAGTGCTTTCTTCAGAAGGGCTCAATGTTTATGATATTCTCCTTCACAAAAAGTTGATCTTGGTTCAACCGGTAATTGAAAGCCTTGAAAAGAGGTTAATGGCATGAAAAATATTTACAGTGTATTACAGGGCCCGCGTCTCACAGAGAAGGCCGCCTTATTGCAAGAAAAGGATGGTAAAGTTGTATTTAAAGTCCATCCTAAAGCGAATAAGATAGAAGTTAAAAAGGCAGTAGAACTTATGTTTAATGTCAAAGTCAAGGATGTTAAAACTGCCAAAATTTTTGGAAAGAAGAAAAGGGTTGGAAAAACTGTTGGCTTTACCAGTGATTGGAAAAAGGCCTATGTAACCTTGTCAGAAGGGAAAATCAATTTCGCAGATGATCTATAATCATATATCTTTGATTATAATTTCATCATCACCTTCTATCTGAATGATTCTATCTAATCTAAAATTGATGGAGCGATTGGGAAATCATGGCTATTAAAGTATACAAACCAACATCCGCTGGTAAGCGACAGCATGTGTCTGCTAAAAGTGCAGATCTGACAAAGAATGGGCCTGAAAAAAGCCTTGTTTGCAGTCTGACAAAAACCGGCGGAAGAAATAATTATGGCAGAATAACTGCACGTCACATTGGTGGTGGGCACAAACGCAAGTATCGTCTTATTGATTTCAAGCGCAATAAAACAGATATTGATGCAAAGGTTGTTGCGATCGAGTACGATCCCAATCGCTCAGCAAATATCGCATTGTTGAACTACGTTGATGGAGAAAAGAGATACATATTATCTCCCGACGGAATATCGGTTGGTGATACAATTGTTGCGGGAGAAAATGTAGATATTCAACCGGGTAACTGTCTTCCTTTAGTAAATATTCCCCTTGGTACTATTATTCATAACATTGAAATGAAGATAGGAAAAGGTGCACAATTAGTCCGCAGTGCAGGCGTGGGAGCGCAACTGATGGCCAAAGAAGGTGGCTATGTGCTTGTGCGATTGCCTTCTGGAGAAGTCAGGAAGTTCAACAACCTCTGTCGTGCTTGCATAGGTCAGGTTGGCAACAGGGAACATGAGAGTCAAAAGCTTGGGAAAGCAGGTAGAAATCGCTGGAAAGGAATTCGTCCTCATGTCCGCGGCGTAGCGATGAACCCTGTCGATCATCCAATGGGTGGTGGTGAAGGCAAAAGTTCTGGCGGAAGACATCCATGTAGTCCTTGGGGTATACCATCAAAAGGCTATAAAACCAGGAAAAACAAGTCTTCTGACACGATGATTGTTAAGAAGAGATCATAAGGAACGAGGAGTAAGGTATGTCACGCTCAGTTAAAAAAGGTCCTTTCGTTGACGATCATTTAATTAAAAAAGTGGTTGAAGCTACTGAAAGTGGCTCACGAAAAGTAATTAAAACCTGGTCAAGACGTTCCGATATAGGCCCGGAAATGGTTGGATTAACCTTTGCCGTGCATAACGGAAAAAAATTTATACCTGTTTTTGTAACCGAGAATATGGTTGGTCATAAGTTGGGTGAGTTCTCTCCAACAAGAACCTTCTATGGCCACGCTGCAGATAAGAAAGGTAAAAAATAAAGAAAATTATTGATTTCTTGCTGGACACTCATCAGGAGTAAGATTTATGGAAGCAAAAGCCGTAGGTAAGAGTATTAGAATTTCTCCGCAAAAGGCAAGACTTGTTGCTGATGTGGTAAGAGGAATGGGCGTTGATCAGGCTATAACAATACTTCGATTTATGCCCAAAAAAGGCGCTGGAATCATTAAAAAAGTCCTCGAATCAGCAGTAGCAAATGCCACTCAGGATGAACAAGCTGACGTTGATAAGCTTTTTGTTAAGAAGATAGTCATTGATGGTGGGCCTTCCCTTAAAAGGATTAGTCCAAGGGCGCAGGGCAGAGCGACAGGAATCATTAAAAGGACAAGTCATATAACTATTGTTCTAGATGAGAACTAAATGATTTTCTATTGATGACTGTGTATTTACTTTTAACTCTTTATTGAACAATGGAATTGTTGGAGGTCTGTTTTGGGGCAGAAGGTTAATCCACAAGGACTTAGATTGAATATTACCCGGACATGGGACTCGATCTGGTATGCAGATAAGGAATATACAACCTATCTGATTGAAGATCAAAAAGTCAAAAAGTTTCTTAAAAAGCGACTCCAGCATGCTGGACTTTCCAAGGTAAATATTGAACGTACCGGCGATCAAGTGCGAGTCAAACTATTTACCGCTAGGCCAGGTATAGTAATCGGCAAAAAAGGAGCTGAAATTGAGATTCTCAAAAAGGAACTTGAAAATCTCATTCCGCGAAAGGTCTCCTTGGATATCCAAGAGGTTCGGAGACCAGAGGCGGATGCTCAACTTGTTGCTGAAAATATTGCACAGCAGCTTGTAAGGCGCGTGGCTTTTCGCAGGGCTATGAAAAAGGCAGTAAGCTCCGCACTGCGGTTTGGAGTGCAAGGTATTAAAATCTCCTGCTCTGGGCGATTGGGTGGAGCTGAAATGTCACGATGTGAATGGGTTCGTGAAGGAAGAGTTCCATTACATACACTCCGCGCTGACATAGATTACGCTCTTGCCGAAGCAAATACTACCTATGGAATCATCGGCGTCAAAGTCTGGATTTTTAATGGAGAAGTCTTGAGCGATAAGGATGGCGGCTCCGTACAGTAGAATACTGTGCAAGGAAATTCCATATTAATTTTTGGAGTAGAAGATGTTAAGCCCGAAAAAAGTTAAACATAGAAAAGTATTTAAGGGTAATTTGAGGGGAGTTGCCTACAGGGGATCTTCGATCTCGTTTGGTGAATTTGCCCTCAAAGCAACCGTATGTGGCAAAATGACTGCACAACAAATTGAAGCTGCCCGTATTACAATTAATCGAACTATGAAGCGTGGTGGCAAAGTCTGGATTAGAGTATTTCCGGATAAACCTATAACTAAAAAAGCCGCCGAAACTCGGATGGGCAAAGGCAAAGGCACTCCAGAATCATGGGTTGCTGTTATTAAACCCGGTATGATTCTTTACGAAATTTCAGGTGTCAGCGAGGAACTTGCCAACGAAGCACTTGCTCTTGCAGGGAATAAGCTGCCGTTTTCGACAAAAGTCATATCCAAGGTGAATACATTATGAAATCGGAAGAAATTCGGAAAATGTCTGCTGAAGTTCTTTCCAAGACCTTAAAAGATCTGCGCGAAGAATTGGGAAATATTTCGTTTCAGCACCATATAAGGCCTCTTGAGGATACATCCAGACTTAAGAAAATTAGAAAAGACATAGCAAGAATTGCGACTATTGAGAGACAATCTGAAAACTGATTGCTGGTTTTGACAATTGAAAAATGCAAGGTCGAGTTCAAAAAAACAACACTAATTGAATAAATTATGAGTGATCTAAATACATCAAGAAAGACAAGAACTGGTTCTGTTGTCAGTAACAGAATGGAGAAGAGTGTTGTCGTTCGGGTTGAGCGCAAGGTTCGCCATAAACTGTATGGCAAATTCATGAAAACAAGCGTTAAATATCTGGCCGATGATCCGGAGAACAGTTGCAATATCGGAGATGTTGTTCTCATTGAAGAATGCCGACCTCTGAGCAAAAGAAAGAGATGGCGTGTTAAAACTATACTTGAACAGGCAGTGTGATACTGACACAAAGTCTACTCGACATTGACAACTTGTTTCAGAAGAGATATCAGGTGAAATTATGATTCAGACAGAGACAGTACTTAATGTTGCTGACAACTCCGGAGCTAAAAAAGTGCTCTGCATACGAGTTCTTGGCGGTACCGGAAAGAGATATGCAACCATTGGGGATGTTATTGTTGTGACGGTAAAAGAAGCTATCCCGAATGCGAAAGTTAAAAAGGGTGATGTAATGAAGGCCGTCATCGTTCGCACCAAGAAAGAGATGAAGCGGGCGGATGACACTTGGGTAAGGTTCGATGATAACGCTGCGGTTATGCTGGCAGCTTCGGGTGAACCTGTCGGTACTCGTATTTTTGGACCGGTTGCACGAGAATTAAGGAATCAAGGGTTCATGAAGATCATTTCATTAGCCCCTGAAGCACTTTAACCACCCGTTTTTGCATTGGGTATAGTAACATTGATTGGAAAAGGTACAACGATGAGACAGGGTAAAACATATCTGAGAAAAAATGATCAGGTTGAAGTAATTGCCGGTAAGGATAAGGGCAGAGTTGGAAAAGTTCTCCGCGTTCTTAGAGGTATGGACAAGGCTGTTGTTGAACGTATAAACATGATAAAGAGACATACCAAGCCGAGAGAAATGAACCAACAGGGTCAGATTGTTGAGAAAGAAGCTCCCATTCATGTTTCCAATCTTCAGCTTATCTGTCCTGAATGCACCAAAACTGGTCGCATAGGAAAGAAGCTTCTCGATGATGGTACAAAGGTTCGCTGCTGCAAGAGTTGCGGTGGGTCCATCGAAAGTAAAGCATAGCAAATAAAAACGGAAACGCTAGGAGTCATAAATGGGCGCGCTGAGAGAAATGTACATAAATGAGTGTGTACCTGCACTCAGAGAGGAATTTGGCTATACAAATGTCATGGAGATTCCTCAGATCAAAAAGATCGTTCTCAACATGGGGTTAGGAGAAGCTGTTCAGAATCCGAAAATTGTTGAAGGCGCTGCAAACGAATTAACAATGATTGCTGGACAGAAAGCGGTAATTACAAAAGCAAAAAAATCCATTGCAACATTTAAGCTTCGGATAGGTATGCCAATTGGTTGTTGCGTTACCTTGCGCGGCGACAAAATGTATAAATTTTTCAATAAACTCGTAAATATTGCTTTACCGCGTGTTCGTGACTTTAGGGGATTGTCATCCAAAGGGTTCGATGGGAGAGGGAATTTTTCCATGGGAATTCAAGAGGAAATTATTTTTCCAGAAATCGACTACGACAAAATTGATAAAATTAAAGGTTTAAATATTACGATTGTAACCTCAGCCAAGACGGATGAAGAAGGTGCATTTCTTCTTAAGCTCCTTGGCATGCCATTCAAGAAATAATCATAAAATCGTTTTCAGAAGATTTAAACAGAACGTATTTGGAGGTCGGTTTGGCTAAGAAATCCATAATTGCAAAAGCACAGCGGAAACCAAAATTTTCCGTACGTAAATACAACAGATGTCCACTTTGTGGGCGACCAAGAGCGTTTATCAGGAAATTTGGAGTTTGCAGAATCTGCTTCCGTAAACTTGCTTCCAGCGGCGAAATAACTGGTGTCACAAAGTCCAGCTGGTAATTAATATTTCAATCACTGTAGTAGCCTGTTTACTATTTTGAAAAACAAGGAGTGTTCGCTATGTCAATGAGCGATCCACTGGCAGACATGCTGACCAGATTAAGAAATGCAGTATTGGTGAAATTCGATTCAGTTGAGATGCCTTTATCCACTGTGAAAATCGATGTAGCAAAGGTTCTCAAAGAAGAAGGGTATATCCGTGATTACCAGGTTAAATCCGATAATGTTCAGGGCACGTTGAAGATAGATCTTAAATATGGCCCGAATAAGGAAGCCGTTATCACCGGACTTAAAAGGATAAGCAAACCAGGCTTACGAAAATATACCAAAGTAAGCGACATACCAAAGGTGCTAAATGGGCTTGGAATTGCTATTATTTCAACATCTAAGGGCGTTGTTACTGATAAGACAGCTAGAGCTCTAAATTCTGGTGGGGAAATAATTTGTGAGGTCTGGTAGACCTGCGAACAACGGAGGATTTTATGTCTCGAATTGGGAAACAACCGATTCCGGTTCCAACCGGAGTAAAAATTGACCTCAGTGGTCAGCAGATAGTAGTTACCGGGGTTAAGGGTAGCTTAAAACGACATATCAATGCGGGTTTGGAAGTCGAATTTCAAGATAATGTCATAAATGTAAATAACCGTATTGAGAGTACCAAAGTAAATGCCTTTCGTGGCCTCACTCGTTCGCTTATTAACAACATGATTATAGGGGTCGCTGAAGGATTCAAAAAAATTCTAGTCATTGAGGGTGTTGGATATAAAGCCAGTGTTAGCGGAGCGACGTTGACTCTCAATGTAGGCTATTCGAGTCCCAAGGAGTATGTTTTACCTCAGGATGTTATGGCCACTGTAGAGGGGAATACAAAAATTGTGCTTTCTTCTATAGATAAAGAATTACTTGGTCTCACGGCTTCCAAAATTCGGCAGATCAGGAAACCCGAGCCATATAAAGGCAAAGGCATTCGTTACGAGAATGAGCATATAGTAAGAAAAGTTGGCAAGTCAGGAACAAAATAATTGCTAGGTCCTTATGGTCCTTAAATATTTGAATGGTACACTGGAATGGCTAAGACGAATCCAAAATCGACTGCGAGGGCTAAGCGCGTTCAAAGAATCAGAAAGAAAATTTCTGGTACGAATGAACGGCCTAGACTAAGAGTATTTAAAAGTAATAAACATATATATGCGCAGCTTATAGACGATGTTGCTGGACAGACCCTTGTATCTATGTCGACTATCGATAAAGAGTATGAACAAGGTGGAGAAAAGGGGAAAATTGGAGCTGCAAAGATGGTTGGCCTAGCTCTTGCCAAACGTGCTATAGCCACCGGAATCAGCAAGATTACCTTTGATCGCGGTGGTTCTGTTTACCATGGTAGGGTTAAATCACTTTCCGATGGTGCTCGGGAAGGTGGTCTTGATTTTTAATGATTCTTCACATTACGGGGGTGCCCCTTGTCTGATTTCAAACGTTCCAAAAGTGTGGCTACTGAGGAGCTGATAGAGAAAATTGTTTTCATCAACCGTGTTGCTAAAGTAGTTAAAGGTGGCCGAAGGTTCAGTTTCAGTGCTATCGTCGTAGTTGGAGACGGCAATGGTAAAGTGGGTTGCGGCCTTGGCAAGGCAAATCAGGTTCCTGATGCAATACGTAAAGGCGTTGAGCAAGCTCGGAAGAGTATGTGTTCTGTGGCTCTCACTGAGACATCAATTCCTCATCAGATCGTTGGTAAATTTGGTTCCGGGAAGGTTCTTTTAAAGCCTGCTTCAGCTGGCACCGGTTTGATTGCCGGTGGTCCGGTGCGTGCGGTTCTCGAAGCTGCTGGAGTATCAAATATTCTGACCAAATGTCTTGGATCTCATAATCCACACAATATGGTCAAGGCGACTCTGGCGGGTCTTAAAGATCTTCGTACGGCAAAAAACATTGCCGAACTACGAGGAAAAATAGTTGAAGAAATAACAGCTTAAATTCAGGGTAGGGGTTTGGCATATAATGTGGCAAACCAACTATTGCTGTGTAATATTTGCTTATAGAAGGTAGTCAAATGTCTGAGACAATTACAATTACCCTTGTAAAAAGCGGTATTGGTGGGACAAAAAGAATCAATGCGACTTTAACTGGACTGGGACTCACCAAATTGAACAAGACAGTGACAAGAAAAGATACTCCCTCTTTCAGAGGTATGGTTAGAAGAGTATCACATCTTGTGCGCATAGAGGAGAATTAAGATGCTTACCCTAGCGAATCTCGCCCCCCAAAAAGGATCTACCAAACAAAGAAAGCGTCTTGGCAGAGGCCCTGGAAGTGGGCATGGTAAAACCGCCGGACGTGGTCATAAAGGTTTTAAATCTCGATCCGGATCTGGTGTTAAGCCCGGCTTCGAGGGCGGACAAATGCCTCTGCAACGGCGATTGCCAAAACGTGGCTTTAATAATATCTTCAAAAAACAATTTGCTCTCGTTTCGCTCACACAGTTAGATTCGTTTGCTGCTGGCGATGTTATTACGGTTGAAACTCTCATTGCCGGTAAGATCGTAAAGAGTGGAATGGCGGTAAAAGTTTTGGCTAATGGGGAGATATCAAAGGCTATCACTGTAAAAGTTGATAAGGTAAGTGAATCGGCGAAGAGCAAGATTGAGAGTGCCGGTGGGACTGTAATTCTCGGAGAGAATGGTCAGCTGTAGAATATATTTTTTGATATATTACCAAATAAAACACTTTCTACAGTATTGAGTGGAACTGGATATAGGTATTAATAATGAGTGGAATGCAGAGTGCTGCAAATATTCCAGAGTTACGCAGGCGGGTGTTGTTCACCCTTATCATGCTCGCAGTTTACAGAATGGGCGTTCAGATACCTACACCTGGTATCAACGGAGAAGCACTTGCTGCATTTTTCTCTCAAAAAGCTGGTACTCTGTTCGGTATGTTCAATATGTTCTCGGGAGGCGCTCTCGAAAACTTTTCAATTTTTGCCTTAGGCATAATGCCTTACATCAGTTCGTCAATCATTATTCAACTGTTGACGGTGGTTATTCCGCAACTTGAAGCCCTGAAGAAGGATGGCCAGTCGGGTCAAAGAAAGATAACCCAATATACGAGATATGGCACTGTTTTTCTGAGTATTATTCAGGGCACATTCATTGCTGTGGGTCTTCAAGGCATGACCGGGCCAGGAGGTGAAGCAATAGTACTTGCTCCGGGATTGCAATTTAAACTGATGACAATGCTCACGTTAACCTCCGGTACTGCTTTTATTATGTGGCTGGGCGAACAAATGACTGAGCGAGGTATCGGGAATGGGATCTCACTCATAATATTCGCAGGTATTGTGGCTCAAGGCCCTGCCGCCATAGTGAACTCTATACAGCTCATTAAGGCTGGAGAAATTGCCCTTTTCTTTGTACCGTTTCTCATAGTTTTCATGTTTTTCATTGTTGTCCTCATTGTATTCTGTGAGACCTCACAGCGAAGGATTCCAATACAATATGCAAAAAGAGTTGTAGGAAAGAGAGTATACGGGGGACAAAGCTCACATCTGCCATTAAAGATTAATATTTCTGGGGTGATACCACCTATTTTTGCCTCATCAATAATGATGTTTCCTGCTACAATTGGTAGCTTCATTCAAATTGATTGGGTTCAGAGGGCATCTGCGGCAATGTCTCCAGGCACTGTATATTATTACATTTGTTATATTGCCATGATTGTCTTCTTCTGTTTTTTTTATACTGCCGTAACTTTTAAGCCGGATGATGTGGCGGAGAATCTGAAAAAACATGGCGGATTTATCCCTGGAATTAGACCGGGCAAAAAGACTGCTGAATTTATTGATAAAATTCTTACTCGACTGACTGTTGTGGGTTCGATATATCTAAGCTCTGTCTGTGTTTTACCAACTATATTGGTTTCACAATTTAACATTCCTTTTTATTTTGGTGGAACTGCTTTGCTTATTGTAGTTGGTGTGAGTATCGACACTATTGCCCAGATTGAATCACACCTGCATATGCGCAATTACGAAGGCTTTATGAAACAAGGACGTATTAAAGGGCGCCGGTAGCAGTGTCTGAGTCATCTCTAGATAAGCCAGGATGCGGTAATATCGTTATAAAAACTGCAGATGAAATTCTCATAATGCAGGAAGCCAATCAAATTGTATCAAACGTACTCATATCGCTGAAAAATTATGTTGATATTGGGATAACGACCTGGGAACTTGACAAAATAGCAGAAGACTGCTGCTATAAAATGCATGCGATACCTGCATTTAAGGGATATAGGGGCTTTCCTGGGAGCCTATGTCTATCGATAAATGAAGAAGTTGTTCATGGGATTCCTTCTCGAAAAAAAAAGTTAAAAAAAGGGGATATTGTTTCCATAGATTTCGGGGTTCTCTTTAAGGGTTTTTTCGGTGATTCAGCGATTACTGTGCCAGTTGGAAATATTAGTGAAGAAACTGCCAGACTTGTTGCCGTGACCAAGGAATCTCTTAACAGAGGTATCGAAAAGGTTGTCGCTGGCAACAGAATCGGAGATATTTCTAAATCGATACAAGACTACGTCGAGGGGAATGGTTTTTCTGTTGTTAGACAGTTTGTTGGCCATGGTATAGGAGCAGCTCTGCACGAAGCGCCGGAAATACCTAATTTCTATCAAGGAGAAAGAACTTCTCGTCTACTTCCTGGTATGGTTCTTGCTATTGAACCGATGGTTAACAT
>JAABQY010000095.1 GCA_011391225.1 Desulfobulbaceae bacterium
AAAGGCAATGAGTTCGGGGGGTCCGCCAGATTTTTCATGTTCTGTGCAAGTCTGTTGGGCGGCGGGGTGTGGTAATGGCTTTCCCTTGGCAGAATTTTTCGTTCCTGCCCGTATAATGCCAATATTTTTTTAGGGTCGAGGGCGAGGTGCCGAGCGTAGAGGGTGTAGAAGCCTCTGGTAAAGACTTCCGCCGGGAGCGCAGCAAAGTTGC
The DNA here is from genome assembly GCA_011391225.1 of Desulfobulbaceae bacterium. GTDB lineage: Bacteria > Desulfobacterota > Desulfobulbia > Desulfobulbales > Desulfocapsaceae > Desulforhopalus_A. Next base: position 212 of record JAABQY010000095.1, read on the forward strand.
CTTCCTCCATGGCCAGAAGATTTTTTGGTGATATCTTGGTCCCTTCGGCGACCGAATCCAGATCAAGTCCCTGTTTGATGCGCGTTTCACGGAGGAGTTCTCCGAGGGGCATGGTGTCCATGTCAGTCGAATGCGGTGGCATAGTAAAATTTTAAATACTTCGTAAAAATGAGGTTACAGTTTTCGAATATAGGCACTTTCTTTGAGCTTTTTCACCCATTCAACATAGGCTGCTTTCAGCTTTTCCTCATGGAGTTTTTCCCTGATCTCATCCTTCATCTTTTCATAAGAAGAGGATGCTGAGGCGGTTTCGTCTTTTGCTGAAAGCAACTTAAAAAATTGGTAACCATCGGAGGTTTCGATGATTGTGCTCAGTTCTCCGGGTTGTAAAGGGGCAACAGCAGTGCGCATGCCTGTGGCCATGTCGTCGAGATTGAGAATCCCAAGATCGCCACCATCATTGGCCGAGGGCAAATCGGAGAGTTTTTTAGCGGTGGTTTTAAAATCATCACCTTTTCTTACCAGCTCAAGGGCACGTTCAGCTCGTTTTCTCGTTTCGGTCTTCTCCTCTTGTTTTTTTTCTGCGTCGGAAATTTCAGAATTCCATTGAAATCCCATCTGCAGCAGATAGAAATTGCCCTTTTCGGATTTGGCTAAATAGTGCTCATTGTAATAGTCGCGAACCATTTCGTCGGTGATGACAATTTTGGCGCGAACATCAAAGCTGACGAGCTTACTTTGCAGGATTTGATCGCGGAGTTGTTTTTTTAAGGTTTCCTCGGTCATGCCGGAACGTTCCAGCTTTTTTCTGAACTCTGTCGGGTCGAGAGCCATGCGGTTGCGTGTGCTTTCGAAAGCGGCAGCAAGTTCTTCGTCGGTCACCGTAGTGTTGGTTAATTTTGCCCTTTGATTGATTAAACGGCGGTCAATCATCCCATTGAGGGTGGCTTCCCGGGCCTCAGCCACGGCTTTGACAAGCGCCTGCCCGGATGACTCTTTGGCTAAGGTTTGATATATCCTTGCGACTTCTTCTTCAACCTCAGAGAGAGTGATAACCTCATCGTTGACAACCGCTGCAACTTTATCGACCAGTTCAGCTCCAACGATAGTCGGAAGAAAGGCATTCAGAAAAGAAAGTGCCAGAATCGTGCTGAGGTAGATTTTTGTCGAAAAGATGAAAAAAGAACATTTCATGAATATCCTGACCCCGATAAATAGGATAATTCACTTATCAAAAAAGCTCCGCAAAAACGAGCAAAACTTTTTATAAGTGACTAGAAAATATAATTTCTATAGCCCCTTCCCGGAACGTAGCAAAATCATTTACCCAGAGAACGGGCAAAAAGCTATGATTATTGGGGGAGACCGAGAAATTTGGCAACAAAGCCAGAGCTCGAACTGTCTCTGCTATCTTGCCTGTTGTTGACTTTCAAGGAATATGGGATAGATTGTTATGTGAGTATATCATAGAACAATCAATATTGAAATCTTCTCGGGAGCAGACTAATGAAAAAACAGTTGAAAAGCATCTTTTCCGTTCTCGCTTTCTGTTTGCTTGCGACTGGATTAACCCTCCCCGAGGAAACCCTTGCGGCTAATCAGATGCCAGTATTTTCCTTAAAAAGTGTACGTGATGGTAAAATTGTCGATTCCGGCGCCTTTAAAGGCAAGGTTCTTTTGCTGACTTTTTTTGCTACCTGGTGTGGACCCTGCGTCGAGGAGGTCCCCATATTGGTTAAATTGCACTCCGATATGATGGATGCTGGATTTTCGGTCATCGGTATGTCCGTTGATCAACAGGGGCCTGATTTTGTCGCAAAATTCATAGAGAGAAAGGCAATCAATTATCCAGTTCTTCTTGCCGAAGCAAAGACCACCAACGATTTCGGCGGGATTTATGGCATTCCCGTGGCATTTCTTGTCAATAAAACCGGCAATGTAGTGAAAAAATACACCGGGTATGTTAACCATACCGTCCTGGAAAAAGATATTCGCAGTCTGCTTAATTAATCGATTGAATAATAATGGATATTCAAACTCTTCCCGAACCGGAACGTCAGATATATAATCGAATCAGGGCTAAATATAAGCTGACCTTTGACCGGTTTGAGGTTGGTGACAAACAACTTCGTCTGCTGAAAATCGCCGATCTAGAGGAATTTCTCGACGGCAAAGATCCATTTGCAAATGTGTCGGAATTCCCATTCTGGATTCGGCTTTGGGACGCCGCCATGGTGTTGGCGTATGTCCTCGGTTCCCAGCGGGATACCGAAAACAAGCACCTCCTTGAGCTCGGTGCCGGGCTCGGTGCACCAGGGCTTGCTGCCGCTGCCGCCGGCTATGCGGTGACGATGAGCGATTATGAAGATATCATCATGGATTTTCAGCGGGTCAGTGCAGCGGCATCGGACCTGCACGGGATACAATTCGTTCACCTCGATTGGCTTCAACCTCAATCATTGAAGCCTTTTGATGTCCTGGCAGGTGCGGAGATACTCTTTCGGGATGATTTTTTCAAACCATTACTGAATATTTTTTCAACTCTCCTTAAGCCGGATGGTACGATTTTTTTAGCCCATGATGCAACCCGGCAGAGCCTGTCGAAGTTCCTCAAACTTGCCGATAAAGACTTCGATATTGCCATCAAAAAACAGACTATCAGGCGGGATGGCAAAAATAAAACTATTATAGTCAATCGCTTGCGCCATAAAAAATAACGACAACTATGCCTTTCTATCCAGTTAATCTGCAAATAACCAAACGACTCTGCGTAGTAATCGGAGGCGGCGCGGTGGCCCTGCGTAAAATCAGAGCGCTCCTTGACGCAGAAGGTCGAGTCCGGGTCATTAGTCCGATCATTGCAGCTGAACTGACTATACTTGTTGATGAGGGGAAAATTGAATGGTTACAAAGGGGCTATGTCGAAGGAGATCTGAAGGGAGCTTTTCTGGCGTTTGCTGCCACCAATGATAAAGACGTTCAGCTGCGGATAAAAAAAGAGGCGGCAAAGACGTCCGTAATTCTTAATAGCGCCGACGATCCCGGCGGCAGTGATTTCCATGTGCCGGCGCATTTTCGCCGGGGCAAGATGCTGATATCCATATCAACTGGCGGTGGAAGTCCAACTTTGGCGAAGAAGATCCGCGAGCAGCTGGAAAAGGAGATTGGACCAGAATACGAGTCAGTGGTTGATCTTCTCGCCCTGATCAGGGTCAGGCTGCTTGATGGGGAAGATGAGGCTTCCGGGCACGCCGACCTGCTGCGCAGGTTGCTGCAGATGGGGATAGTTGATCTGCTTGTCAAGGCAGACTGGTTTGAGTTGCAAATGTTGCTTCTACGAGAACTTCCGGCGGAAATTGATGCAGTTGCTCTGGTTCGGCAGTTTCTGCAAAAACACGATACGCTAAAACACTGAAATTGCGCGAGTCGGCGGCATTTGACCGCCCTGCCTGACATTCTTGTACGCTGGGATAACCATGGAAGAACTCACTTACCTCCTGTTTCAGGTGGTTTTAGGCACCACCTTTCTTGCCACCGCCGCCTATCTTGTTTATTTTGTAAGCCAAAGTAAAGAGATACGAAAAATCGCCCGGATTATAATGGTTGCCTCAGGAGTTCTGCAGACTCTGTATGTCGTCTTACGTTTTGCTCTTGCTGGTCATACTCCGATAACCTCCCAACATGAAGCTGTATTTTTTTTCGCCTGGGCTACGACGTGGGCTTATCTCTCTTTCAGGTGGCGGCATACGGTAAAAAATTTTGGAACTTTTGTTTCCGCTTTTATCTTTTGTCTTCTTGTAATTTCGTCGTTTTCAGAAAAGAATATCGACCCATTGCTTCCTGCCCTGCAGAGTGCGTGGCTGCCGCTTCATGGCGGAATTTCTCTTATTGCCTATGGCTTTCTCTCTCTTGCCTTCTGTGGCGGGCTTATGTATCTGCTGCTGGAGAGGGAACTGAAAAACAAGAAATTCGGCTACTTTTTCCCTCGGTTTCCCTCTCTCGATTCTCTTGATCAGCTGAACAATCATTGTCTTACGGCCGGGTTTATCTTTTTGACGATAGGCATAGTTACCGGCTCCATTTGGGCGAAGCAGGCCTGGGGAACCTATTGGCAATGGGATCCTAAAGAGACCTGGTCGTTGATAACTTGGTTCATTTATCTGGTCCAACTCCATCAACGTTTTACTGTCGGCTGGCGCGGTAAGAGGGCTGCGGTTATGGCGGTGATCGGCTTTGCTGCAGTTGTTTTTACCTTTTGGGGCGTAACGTATTTGCTTGGAGGCGTGCATAGTTATGCCAGGTGAAAACATCATTTTACTTGGGGTCAATCATAAAAACACTCCGATAGAAATTCGCGAGCAAATAGCCCTGTCCAGTGGTTATGAAGAGCCACTTGCGGCATTGAAAAATATTTCCGGTCTGCGTGAATACTATCTACTTTCTACCTGTAATCGTGTTGAACTCCTTCTGGTCGCCGATCCGCTCGCGAATATTGAGGAGAAGGTAATTCATTTTCTCTTTGGCGATCGGATTCCGTTGGATGAGGCACATCGATATCTTTATCTGCTTTACGGTCAGGAGGCCGTTCATCATTTGTTCATGGTCGCTGCCAGCCTTGATTCTATGGTAGTGGGCGAGGCGCAGATACTTGGCCAGTTGAAAGAAGCCTATCGGCATGCCGCCCGTTTCGGTTGTACCGGGCCTCTCCTCAATAAATTGCTTCACAAATCCTTTTCCCTCGCCAAAAGAGTGCGAACCGAAACTGCTATTGGCTCATCAGCCGTTTCGATCAGTTATGCTGCGGTACAGCTTGCCAAAAAAATATTCGGCAATCTCAAAGACAAAAAGGTACTGCTCATTGGCGCCGGAGAAATGGCGGAACTTGCCGCTGAGCATCTGGTTGGACAGGGAGTGGACGAGGTGATCGTTGTCAACCGCACCCTGGCCAGGGCAGTTGATTTGGCAAAACGTTTCCGGGGCAAGGCGGTCTCCAGCGGCGAACTCGTTACCCAGCTTAAGCATGTCGATATCATAATCAGTTCCACAAATGCAACAGACATTATTCTCCATAAAGACGAGGTCAAGTCGGTTATGCGGGCGCGTATGAACCGGCCTCTTTTTTTTATTGATATTGCTGTTCCCCGCGACCTTGATCCGCGACTCATAGAAATTGACAATGTGTATCTGTATGATATTGACGATCTTAGCAATGTCGTAGAGATTAACAAGTCGGAGCGAGACAAAGAGGCGGTCAAGGCTGGCCGCATTGTCGATGAGGAAACACTGAAGTTTCAGCGTTGGCATCAAGGGGTGGCGGTTACCCCGACCATCCAGGCCTTAAAGAAAAAAATGGATGAAATCGCTCAAGGAGAACTGGACAAAACTCTATCGAAGATGCCGCAGATAACTGATATCGACCGGAAGACCCTCGCCCGAATGGCGGAGGCCATGGTCGCAAAAATTCTCCATGATCCCCTGATCTATCTGAAAAGCGAATCCTGTGCTGGGCGCGACAATAGCGATCTCAAGGTAACTCTCGTGCGCGAGCTGTTTGGCTTGACCAATGAAGAAAATGGACAGAAATCTGACTGAACTTTTGGAAGACGAGTGGCTCCTTGTCAGACACTCAGGGGAAACCCCTGAAATCGCACTACATTCATCCATTTATTATCTCACTCGAGCCAAAGATGGACCACATGCCGCTCTCAGCCAAGAACATTTAGACATGCTTCAAAAAGCGGCAATTGAAAGATTCTCGGAGATTATCCTTCGGGATTTGCAACATGCCAACTCCGGCACAAGGATATATCGGGGCCTTGGACGATCGATTATCAATTACCGGCGATTTTGCACTTTTTGTCTGAGGTGGAAGGTTGAACCTGGCGAAATTCGTAGGCAGGTGATGAAAGCTCTAGAAGTTTTCCTGGCAACTGAGATGGCCATTGTCAGCAGCGGCAAGCGATCATCAATGATTAACTGTAGTCTTCGAGAATTGCAGTTTTTTGCAGAAGAACTTGGCATTGACCTGCTCAGTAAATTTGCGGGAATCGAGGCGTGCTGCTTGCAAATCGATTGATTTCGGTTAACTTTGCTTAACAGGCAGGCACCTCCTTGATTCCGAGTATTAAGCGAAAGGCTCCTGCCGCTCAGACTGGGCTGCGTAATGCCTATCTTTTTGAAGGCGCCGACAGGGTTTCTTTAGGTAACTGACTGTTGATTTTCGGATACAACAGGTATTTCCTTTGCTAATTTTTCCATAAAGACGTCTTTGTAATGGTATTTGTTGGGCTGTTCTGTTATCTCTTGTCGGAGAAATATGGACTGTCTCCGGTTGCTGAACCCCCTCTTTTAATAATTATGAAAATCATACGCAAATTTTTCGTTTTTCAACTGTTATTCTGTTTTCTGGCTTTTTCTTCTATAGCGCATGCTGCACCCGGCGAATCTGGGAAAGTCGACCAAAAGCGCAACAGATTTATCGGCTATTTGCTCAGCAAGCAGCTGCCTGGCCTTCATTTCAGCGATAAAGTGTTCAATGACGAGTTGTCCCAGGCAGCTTTTCATCTCTACATAAAGCAGCTGGATTTCCAGAAACGTTTTCTGCTCAAAAAAGATGTTGAGCAACTGAGCGCTTTCGCCCCCTCTATTGATGATAATTTGGCCAACGGCCGCATTACACTCCCGGACACCGGATACGATATTATGGGGGAGAAGATCGATCTGGTGCAGAAGGCTGTTGACGCTATGCTGGCCAACAATAAGATAAAGATTCCAGTTGGTCCCGAAGACCTGCTTGTTGGCAATTTTGATGTCCGCAAAAAGGAAGCCTACGAGACAGATCCTGAGAAAACTGATTTTGCTGAAAATATGGCAGAGTTAAAAGAGCGATGGCGAAAGGTGCTGAAGGCTCAGATTATTGCCCAATATCTAGACCTCCAAGAAGAGCAAGCAAAGGCTAAGGAAAAAGATAAGGGACCGGTGGAGAAGAAGAGTGAGGAAGGATTGTGGAAAGAGGCCCTCACAAAAATCAGTAAACGCAACAAGACCTTTTTCCAGCGTCTTCGTCAAGAAAACCTGCAAGATCATTACGACAGATTTTTTAACTGTATAACTCGGGCCTTTGATCCGCATACCAATTATATACCGCCGGCTGGCAAAGAACAGTTTGATATCAGCATGCGAGGTAGCCTGGAGGGCATTGGGGCACTCCTCCGGGAGGACGATGGGTTTATCAAGGTTATTCGCATAATTCCCGGCAGCGCCTCGGCGAGGCAGGGTGCTCTTAAGGCCGAAGATATTATCCTGCAGGTGGCGCAGGAAAGGGAGGAGCCGGTCGATATCACTGATATGCGGCTACGGGATGCCGTTCGGCTCATTCGTGGACCGAAGGGGAAAACGGTCTCTTTGACAGTAAAAAAAATTGATGGTAGTTCACAAGTAATAAAAATAATTCGAGATGTTGTGCAAATAGAGGAGACCTTTGTTAAAAGTACGATTATTGAATCGGCTGGCGGGCGAAAAACAGGCTACATATATATTCCAAGTTTTTATCGCGATTTCGAGGGGATCCGCAATGGTTCAAAAGGTCGCAACTCGACCGATGATACCCTGAAGGAGATTGTTGAACTCAAGAAGGAAACCGTCGATGGCATTGTTCTGGATTTACGCGATGATGGCGGTGGAGCCTTGGTCGATGCGGTTGATATAGCAGGACTTTTCATAAAATCTGGGCCAATTGTTCAAGTCAAGAACAGCTTTGGTGACAAAAAGATCCTCAGTGATACCGACGAGAAAGAATATTACGGTGGCCCTTTGGTGGTGCTGGTGAATAAGTTTTCGGCATCGGCTTCTGAGATTGTCGCTGCCGCCCTGCAGGATTACCGGCGTGCTATTATTGTTGGAAGCAAGCATACCCACGGCAAAGGCACAGTACAAACAATCATCGACCTTAATGATGTCATTCCTTTGCTCCACATGAGCAAATATGATGACCTTGGAGCATTGAAAGTGATGATACAGAAATTCTATCGCGTCAATGGTAGCTCCACGCAGTACAAAGGCGTCGAGCCTGACATCGTTCTGCCAAACCTTTTTGAACATATCAAGTCCGGAGAGCGATACCTCGACTATTCTTTGCCCTGGGATTCGATTGAACCGATTACATTCACTCCCTGGCGAGATGAACCTTTTAACCTTGAAGCGCTTCGCAAATTGAGCCAGGACCGGGGCGACAAAGACGAGGGTTTGAAAACCATCGCCGAGGAGGCAGTCAAAGCTGCAGATCGTGCAGAACATAGCGTTATGCCCATCGATCTTGAGGATATGCGCAATCAACGCCAAGAATCCCGGCTTGTCCGAGAAAAGATTGGAGCTCATTATCGCAAATATCGTGAGGAGGCGGGTGAGGGTGGTGATTTCGAGGAATCGGAAGATGAAAAGGGCGACCCAAAGGAAATTTGGCTGAAGAATGTAAAGGAAGATCCCTATATTCGAGAGGCTGTAAATATTGTTGGCGATATCAGTCGACTTCCAAGGTCGTGAAATAGTCTGAGGCCCCTCGTTTTACAGACATTTGAGCGTATTGAGCAGGACAAAAATATTCTTGAAAAAGAGGGGAAAAGGTGCTAGAGATGTCAATTTGTGAATGGCCATTCATTTGTCTTTACTTCTTCTGTCGATCGGAGACTGAAGAATAACTCCTTAATTACGGGTTGTATTCGCATGGATCTTGCCGAAGGTTTTCGGAACCACAGAGAAAAAATCGTCAATAAATGGGTGGAATACGCCCTTTCAAGCTATATTTCATCAGGATTTTTTATTAAGGAACGTGATCAATTTGCCAATCCTGTCGGTGGTAATATCCGGGAGGCCTTAAACAGACTCTTTCCCCTACTGGTAAAGGGACAAGATTCAAAGGAATTTGCTTCTCCACTTGAACAGATCATGAGCATCAGGTCTGTACAGGAGTTTTCGCCATCCCAAGCGGTGGCCCCTTTGAATGCTATAAAACATATCACCAGGGAGGTTTTTGCTGCAGACAAAGAGCGCAAGCATCTGGTGAATGAATTGTATGACTTTGAGTTTGCCGTCGATCTAGTTGTACTTGCTGCCTTTGACATCTACATGCAATATCGTGAGCGTTTGTATCGGGTTCGTATCGCCGAAATTAAATCAGGGAGTCACATATTAACAGACAGCAGGTGTCCGTCGACACTGCTGTCTGAAGATAAGAGAGTTTAACAAAAGGTTAACGGTTTTTAACTGGTTTCCATGCGCAAAGCAGCCGGCTCTTTTCGACTGCATGGTTTCCAAAACAGTTCAATCGAAGCGAGGTAAGAAATGAAGTACGCCTTCTCATTCCTGGCAGTCATAGCATTGATATTGATTGCTTGGCTCGGATCTCAGATACCGGGGATGCCCTATTTGTTTGGTGTCGCCCTGCCGTATCTGGCCATGATGATCTTCCTTGGCGGCTGTGTCTACAAGGTGGTGGAATGGGGCAAATCGCCAGTGCCATTTCCGATACAGACTACCTGCGGGCAAGGAAAATCGCTGGATTTTATTAAGCATAACAGGCTTGAAGCCCCGTCCACCAACGCCGAAGTGTTGGCCAGAATGTTTTTAGAAGTAGTTACATTTCGGTCTCTTTTCAGAAACACCAAGTCGGAAATTTATGACGGACCACAGATCACCTATGAATCATCCAAGTGGCTGTGGGTATTTGCCTTGATTTTTCACTATTCTTTCCTGTCCATCGTCGTTCGCCATCTGCGTCTCTTTCTTGATCCGGTTCCTGCCTGGATCGGTTACTGGGAATTCATCGACGGTATGTGGGAAGTTGGTGCACCGACGTGGTATATGAGCGATGTCGGCTTGGTGGCCGGCTGTCTTTTATTGTTCAGCAGAAGGCTGATTACCCGCCACGTTCGTTATATTTCTTTGATGAACGATTACTTTCCTTTGGTTCTGATATTTGCCATTGCCATAACCGGTATTCTCATGCGTTACTTCCTGCGAACAGACATTGATATTGTCAATATCAAACAACTGACAGTTGGCTTGGTGTCTCTGGCGCCGACCATAGGAGCTAAGATCGGATCCATCTTCTATATTCATATGTTCCTGGTATGCATACTGCTTGCCTATTTCCCCTTCAGTAAGCTCATGCACTTCGCCGGAGTGTTTCTCAGCCCAACCAGGAATCTGAAGAACAATAGCCGAGCAGTACGTCATGAGAACCCCTGGAACCCAAGGATTCTTCCGCACTCCTACGCCGGCTATGAGGATGAATTCCGTGAGTTCATGGTGGATGCGGGAATCCCGGTTGAAAAGGAGTTGTCTCCGGCAAAGGATGAATAATACGGTTATTGACCCAATACTAGCTTAAGAGGAAGAGTCACGATGGCAGTTCCAAAATTACAACAATTATCGAAAAGCGTAGTGCAGGGACCATCCTTGGCGACAGGAGCGATACCTACCAGGGACTGGATGGACATCCCGGTGGTTTTTAAGTCGGGAAATTATGCCTACCCTGCTAAAAAAGAAAAGGTGGAATACCTCAACAAGCAGTCTGGACTGCATTTTCCCAACGCCCGGGAGTGGTCTCCCGAGGATGAAGACTGGAAATTGCCGGAAGGGTGGCAGGATATTATTCTCAAAGGCCTCAAGGAGCGGCTTGAGAAATTCCGTTCTTTGAAAATTTTTATGGATTGCTGTGTGCGTTGTGGAGCATGCGCTGATAAGTGTCACTTCTTTCTTGGCACGGGTGATCCTAAAAATATGCCGGTACTCCGCGCTGAACTGTTGCGGTCGGTTTATCGCAATGATTTCACTCTGGCCGGTAAAATTCTCGGCAAGATGGCCGGAGCTCGGGAAATAACGGTGGCTGTCCTCAAGGAGTGGTTCATGTACTCCTATCAGTGCACTGAGTGTCGGAGATGTTCGGTGTTTTGCCCTTATGGCATCGACACTGCCGAAGTCACCATGATGATACGGGAGTTGCTGCATTTGGTCGGGATTGGTATTAACTGGATTCTCGAGCCGGTTTCGAATTCCAACCGCACCGGCAACCACATGGGATTGCAGCCGCACACCTTCAAGGATAATGTCGAATTCCTAGTTGATGATGTGGAAAACTTGACCGGAGTCAGGCCGAACGTTTCTTTCAATAGAAAAGGGGCGGAGATTCTGTTCATAACTCCATCCGCCGACGTTTTTGCCGAACCGGGGCTTTATACTGCCATGGGTTATCTGGCTTTGTTCGAAGCTATTGGGCTGGATTATACTTGGTCTACCTATGCCTCTGAGGGTGGCAACTTTGGTCTTTTCACCAACAACGA
>JAABQY010000096.1 GCA_011391225.1 Desulfobulbaceae bacterium
AGGATGGAAACTGGGAGTTTGACTGGCTGCCGATGGTGCCCAAGTTGAAGGAATCTTTTAAGTGGTGGCTTGATAATCGTGAGATCGACTCTGAGTATGTCTTCATATGTGTAGACAAGACTGCCTTTACGCAAGACTTTTACGGGCAACCTTTTACGAGCCGTCAACATTTATTTGAACGGCTTTGTGAAAAAGCCCAAGTCGAAAAGTTTGGTTTTCATGCTATTAGACATCTCACAGCCTCTCAGCTATATAATCAGGGACACAGTGTCGCTGAAATCCAGAAAATCCTGAGGCATACGAGTCCTAATACTACAGTTAAATACTTGAAAACATTAGGAGCAAATGGGATTCGAACGATGATGGAATCGTTTGAATCTACTTGTGGCAAAGCGATGGGTTGAATTGTTGGTTTTGAGAAGGTATGGAAAAAAAGCCGTCATGGGAGCCGTCACTAAATAAATTGGCAAAAAAAAACCACTTAGAATTTCTTCTAAGTGGTTGATTTTGCTTGGTGACCCCAACCGGGTTCGAACCGGTGTTGCCGGCGTGAGAGGCCAGTGTCCTAGGCCACTAGACGATGGGGCCAAATAAATGGTGGCGTTTTATAACTGACCTCAGTTTTGTTGTCAATCATTTGTTGTTGCCAGCTCAATAATTATTCCAAGATAATCCGTTATTCTCATGGCGGTGTTGTTTTTAAAGGTCTTCCACGATTAAAAAGGCAGGTGCTGGTTTTCATTTGTTCAGCAACCTCAAAAGTAAGAAATTCTTTGGCGCAACGCCATCGCCAATTGCCTGCGGGTATTCCTGGTCTGTTCATCTTGCAATCGTTGCCGAAGCCCAGAACATCCTGGAGAGGAAAAATGCAGAGCACGGCAATGGAAGATTGGGCGAGGTATATCAGGTCATGATGAATGGGGTTTTGGTCGTGAAGAGATCTGTTGGCCATCTTTTTAATAGTTGTTCGAAGAGTGTCGTTCATTTTGTCGCTCAAATACCAGCCGACTGTCGTGTCATTGTCGTGTGTGCCGGTATAGACAATACACTGAGAAGATTGGAAATTGTGGGGTAAAAAGCTGTTGTCGACATTGCCGTCGAAAGCAAATTGCAAAACTTTCATGCCGGGGAAGCCGAGTTCATTGCGTAACTCCTCAACCTCAGGGGTAATAATTCCAAGGTCTTCTGCCACAATATGCAGAATTCCGAGTTTTTCATTAACTTTTTTGAAGAAATTTAACCCCGGACCCTTTACCCATTCTCCATCGATTGCCGTCTCATTTTCTTCGGGAATCGCCCAATAGGATTCGAAACCCCGAAAATGATCAATGCGCGTCAGATCGACAAGATCGAAAATGTTTGAGAATCGTGCGGACCACCAATTCAATAACTCATTTTGCACATTAGCGTCGGGGTTATGCCAATCGTAGAGTGGGTTACCCCAGCGCTGCCCGGTTTTGCTGAAATAGTCGGGGGGGACACCCGACACTTTCGTCGGACGAAGGCTGGTACGATCGAGGGAAAAAATTTCCTGGTGGGCCCAGACATCAACGCTGTCGTAACTGACATAGATCGGAAGGTCGCCAATAAGCAAAATATCCTGCGCGGCTGCATATTGGCGAAGAAGCCGCCATTGTCGATAAAATTCAAATTGTTCAAAGCGGAAATAATTCACCTTTTCAATATGATTCGTAATAATCGATTGAAGAGCAACTGGCTCACGCGTTGCAAATTCACGTGGCCAATCAAACCATCCGGTTTTACCGTAGAGTTCTTTAAGAGTCATAAAGAAAGCATACTCATCAAGCCATGCTGCAGATACAATAAAATCTTCATATTCGGGACGGAGGGCGGACTGAAAGTTTTGGTAGGCCCGGTGCAGTAGAGCATCTTTATGCCGCCGCACTGCGCTGAATTCGGTGGAGTAGTGAGAAAACGTTGGTCTGTTATCAAAATCTGATCGAGAAATGAGTCCTTCCAGGAATAGTAACTCCGGGGAGATGAACAAGGGGGAACCGGCAAATGCCGAAGTGCTCATATACGGCGAGTTATCAAAACACTCGTTGGTTGGTCCGGTCGGAAGAAATTGCCAGTAACTCTGGCCGCAATCAACAAGAAAATCAATGAACTCATAGCTTGAGGACCCGATATCGCCAATTCCAAAGGGCGAGGGGAGGGATGATATATGGGCGAGTATACCGCTCGAGCGAATTTTTAACATGACGATTATGTTACCTTTATTGGGTAAAATTTCAGAACTTTCCAGAAGCCTGAGTGAAGAGACAAGACAAGCTGCCAGGACTTCGCCATACTACACTCCCTACTCAGTGAACTCAAAGACGAATTTGCCCCCTTCGAAAATTGTAAGGAACGTAGCGCCTGGTTTCTTCATACCTTGCTCGCGATCATCGTACCATTTAACAGGTGGAAGATTAATCGTCGCCCATCTGTAAATTGTTGCAAGAAATAAGGGTATATATCAAACCAATCGGCTTTTCTTTCTTGCAATGCTCGGTAAAATTTAATAATGTTTCCAAATAGTCACCGTAACGCACTGTCCCCAGGTAAAGTCTGCCTTGCATTTTTCTGGAAATCTGAGTAGAAAATTGAGCCCCAGCGTCAGGAGAATCGATTTTCCCGACTATGATAGAAAGTTAAGTTCCATCACAAAAGCTTTTACGCTTCTTTTCGGGATTATAAGAATACCCTCACTTGCTATGAAATATTCGACTCGGCCCCCCATCAAACTCTCGTTGGCATTTCTTCTTCCGGCTATCCTGTTTCTAGCGTGTTGTGTTGAAAGTGTTTGGGCGGCAAAAACAGAAACCTTTGACATTATTTACCTGCGGACCACGGATTTTGAGAAAGTTCTTGATTACAAAGAGGAACTAGAAACGCTTTTCGATGCTCATGTGAGGAAAAACCTGAAAATTGTCGGCTTTGAAAACGGTGATTTTGCCGTGGTCTGGGATGGCAATCTCACCGCCAGGACAGTCTCCAAAACTTTGGTGAAGCACGCTGAAATGCTCAGCAAAACAGGTTTCGATGAACCCTATGCTTCAAAAGAAAAAGACTTTCATAATCTCTATAATGTGTGCTATGGGATGGGGCGAAATATTGATTCACTAAAAGAGACGTATCAGCATCTCTATGCCTGTCTCGGCGAGGAGGTCAAAAGGGATCTGTTTATTGAAAAGACTGATTACGGCAATTATCTTCTGGTATATCGTCTACGCGGTAATGAAGCCTCGACGACTGCGGTGGCAAAGAAACAAGCAGCTATCCTGCGGGCAAAAAGAATCTCCACCTCAATCACCAAGGAAAATAACAATGACGTTGTTTACGGTGAATCCAGTCTGATAGATGATGGTGATGTGGTTCTGCCGGCAATCCGTAAGATTCCTGGTCCTTCAAAAGAGTTAGCTGCGTTACCAAAAAACACTTCTTTAATTGTAGCGAAAGCATTGCCAACGGTTCCGCAAAAAAATGATCCACCTTCCACACCAAAGATTGAATCGCAAATTTCTCCACGGATTGAACCGCCCCTGGCAACCAAACCAGAGGTCATAGCCAATAACACTAAAAATTCCCAGCCAGAACGCCTCGTCACCGCCTCCTCAGAGAATACAAAGGTTGAGAGGACAGTTGCAGAATACATCGATAATCTCAGGAGCAAGGGCGTTATCGAGAGTGATGAAGCGACAGGGTGGATGGTGTATGATTTAGAAAATAACCGAAATCTTGTCGGTATCAATGCCGAAATTGAATTTCAGGCGGCAAGTATGATAAAACCTTTTGTCGCCCTGGCTTTTTTTCATAAAGTCCGGGAGGGAAAACTGCAGTATGACAAGCAAAGCAAGCGACAAATGGAAGCAATGATCCAGAGAAGCAGCAATTCCGCAACAAACTATATAATGAGAAAGGCGGGAGGGCCGGCTCAGTGCGAAGCCACCTTGAGAAAATATTATGGCAATATTTTCAAGAAAACTGAGATCAAGGAATACATTCCCGCCGATGGACGCACCTATCTGAATGGTGCACCGCCGGCCGACTATGTGAGATTCCTTCGTTCGATGTGGAACGAAGAACTGCCTTACGGCAAAGAGATTCGCCGGGTTATGGCTCTGCCGGGGAGGGATCGCCTTTATTATGGAACGACTATCCCCCGAGGCACCTTGGTGTATAATAAGACCGGCACAACGGCTCACCTTGTTGGCGATATGGGGATTCTTGTAACGAAAACTAAAAATGGTGATATATATCCCTATGCCATCGTCGGGATAATCGAGCGGCGAACTAAGGCCTCCGACTATGGTCAGTGGATGGCTTCGCGCAGCCGGGTCATCCGTGAGGTATCGACTCTTGTCTATGAAAGCTTAAAAAAAGAACACCAGCTTTTGTAGGTGGGCAGAGGGGACTTTCTCCTTGCCTGATTATGTCACGTCGTTCTATTTTCTCTTTATGACGGCGTTGAAAAGAAGTGAGGAAATTGTCGATGCTTTTTAAGCAAATAACGGAGAATTTCTATGAAAGTTATAATTGATCTATGTGTGGTTCCAATGGGTGTTGGAGTTTCCATATCGGATTATGTCGCAGCGTGTCAGGATGTCTTAAAGAGTGCCGGTCTGAAATATCAGCTTCACGCCTACGGTACCAATATCGAAGGCGATTGGGATGAGGTGATGTCTGCGGTAAAGGAATGTCACCAGACGGTCCATGCTATGGGCGCACCCCGCATCTCCACAACAATTAAGCTGGGAACGAGGGTCGATCGCGGTCAGACCATGGAAGAAAAAATAGCAAGTGTAGTTAATAAACTCAGATAACCGGATGAATTATCTTATTGTTGTCGTGGCATCAAGCCAAAACCCCAGGCGGAATAGGTGGCACCTTGTTGCCGCCCAGGATGAATCCACCGTCCATTCGCAGGACTGTTCCAGTCATATAACTTGCTTCCACTGCTAAAAAATGCACGGCAGCAGCGACCTCTTCGGGAAGACCGGTGCGTTGCAGAGGTATTGTCGTGTGTAATTCTTTTTTTTCATCATCCGTCATATTTTCCCACCCGCGAGTGCTTTCGCCATGTCGATACCGAATAAGTCCGAGCATCAACTCGTTTACCCGGATGTTTGGGGCTGCCTCTCGAGCCCAGGTTTCAGTAAAGGATTGAATCGCTCGGTTGGCTGCACTGTACCCGTCGCTGAAAAATTGAGCAGCTGGGCCACTGCGACCAATTACCGCAGCGATCGATGAGATATTAACCACCGCTCCCCCGGCACGATCCCGCATAATGGGGTGTAAAAAATGATAAAGTAGCCATTTAGCCTTTATTGTTGTTGCAAATTCCAAGTCCCATTGCGCCTCATTGTGGGACAGGTCATAACTGCCATGTACGACGGGCATACCTCCTCGCTCAATGTTGTTGATGAGAAAATCCAGCCCGCCAAAACGAGTTCGGATGTTTTCCGAGAGCAACGCAACCTCCTTTTTCAGCCGCAGGTCGACAGGGCTTGAAAAATATTCAAAGTTTGCAGTTTTAAACTCATCTTCCATCTCGGAGATTGAAGCAGGCCAATCGTGTACCGGAAGCACAAGGGTGGCACCTAACAATCCGAATCTACGGGCAATCGCTCTTCCAATGGGGCGCGAGGCACCGGGGATCAGGATAATTTTCCCTTGAAGTGACATGGGGTTACCAGTTAAATGGGTTGCTAAATGGTTGCTTCGGTTGGGATATTGGTGTGTCAATATCATCTGGGTGCTGCAATCCAAATAGAGCTTGAAGATTGTCGTCCATGTACAATTGATGATCGTATGTGGCAATAATATTTCTATTTTCCGGAGAAATAAGCCTTGCAGAAATGTATAAAATTCGGTCGGAACGGGAAACTGTCCCAGCAAGAAGAGCCTGGGCTTGGAGTTCACTGCTGATCTTCGAAAGGTCTCTTGAGAGGACGGTTTCTCCGGATTTCGGCTGAATACTGATCGTTTGGGTAAGTTTTATCTCGCGGACAGTATAACCGAGCTGCACAATTCTGGAAGCGATGTGTTCCTGCAGCAATCTGCCGAAGCGTGAGGTTTTTGTGAGATCGTTATTATCAACAAAGGTTGTAACGAGGATAGGCATGTCTGGATGGTTGGGTACAAGTGGAGGCATGGCACGGTCGACCAGGTTTTCGGCAACGACATAGGAAAAACTGATGAGATCGGTCTCTGTACCGAGGACTTCGTCCAGTCGAATGGCGTGGAAATTCGAGCAACCAACTTGGACTAACAGCAAGAACAAACCCAAAAAGAGGCATAATGCATTTTGAAGAAAAGAGGAAATGGATTGACTCAGCATTGTTACGAGGCTTAATTTCATGAGCTACTTTTCCTCTATATCTCTTTTTTGTCGGCTGGTGATGATTGATCGGTACTATCGGGGGGTGGCCTGAATGTTTCCGGCAAGGGCAGCCCATGATCCGGGAGTTTAGGCATTTCCGGGCTTGTGAGCTTCATGGTTTTAATCTGCGGCTGGCTGTCTTGATAATGCCAGAAATCTTTATCATTTATATAATAGATATCTGAGGCTCTGAAGAGATATTTCCCACCAGTCAACATTGAGGTTGTAATAATTATTTCATAATGGCCATTAAACGTCATATGGGCATTTGCCATGTCGGAAGCAACTCCTAAAGCGAGGCTTACGAGTTCGGTTGGAGCATTGCGTAAAACTACAATTGCCGCAGAAAGTCCAGTCAACAAGCCCGGTTGCAGGGTGCGGAGACGTTCGCTGTTATGGCGGACAATCTGAACTTTGTAAAGAATTTGTACAGTATCATCGTCTTTCTGTTGTTTGGTGGGAATTCCGAAACCAACCAGATTGGTAATCAGCAAATCACGAAATGCCTCATTGAAAGTGCTGGTCTGCGTGGGACCACAGGGGGAAGCTTCGTTTCCACAGGTCTCCTTGACGAAAACAGTTTTATTTATGTTGTCCGTGATTATTAGCTCATTATTGATACGATTTGCAAGATCTTCTGCCAGAACCTGCCAATGATATGATGCCTCCATTTTCTGCTGTTGGGAGTAGGGATATGTAATCGGCTCCGGGCTTCGGCTGGCGCAACCGCCGAGAAGGAGGATAGTTAAGATACAGGAAAGGTAAGGAGGCATAAGGTTTCTCCGCTGGAGTTGAACGGTTTGTTGTCGAAACTTTATCGGACAGCCTTGGGAAAAGTAAAGGAAAATATGTGATTCTGCATAGCTATATTGTTATTGCAGAAAAGTAGTTGTTATACTATGGGGAGTAAGAGGTAATATTAATTGGGCTTTGCCGGCCAATGTTGGTCCTAATCGGGGTGTATTTTTATCGGGTATAATCTTCATAATGACAATTGATCTGCATGTTCACTCGACATTTTCAGATGGCAGCATGAGTCCAACCGAGCTTGTGCACGCTGCGCACAAGATGGGTCTTTTTGCTTTAGCCATCACCGATCATGATACTCTTGAAGGAATTGAAGAGGCAATGCACGTCGGCAGCTTATTGGGTATTGAAATTGTTCCGGGATTAGAACTCAGCATAAAACATGGAGACCTTGCCGTGCATTTGTTGGGATATTTGTTCAGGCCTTTGGATAAGACCTTACTCCTTGTTTTACAGCGCCTTCAGGCGGCTCGACTAGAGCGAAATAAGGTCATCCTCGCCAAACTCAATCGCCTCGGTGTTGAGATAGGCATGCAGGAATTAGCAACAATATCAGGACACGGACAAAGTGGCAGACCACATATTGCCCAATTATTGATGCAAAAAGGTGTTGTTAAAAACATGGATGAAGCTTTTGACAGGTATCTTGCCAGGGGAGCCCTGGCCTATGCTCCGCGGTATGTGTTGCAGGCTGCCGAGGCTATTCTCATGATAAAGAATGCCGGCGGGGTAGCGATTCTCGCCCATCCACAGCAACTGGAGAAGTCAGGTAAAGATGTAAACGCTGTGATTAGTAAGTTGCAGATTGCAGGTCTTGATGGGGTTGAGGTGTATTACCCGACACATTCACGCCAATTCAAAAAAAAGCTCCTGACGATAGCCAAAAAACTTGATCTTCTCATAACCGGAGGAAGTGATTATCATGGCACAATTCGGCCCGGTACGACCCTAGCCGGGGGCAGGAATTGTTCGGTTCCCCGGAGTGTGCTCGAAGAGATGAAGCAGCGCCTTGCAAAAAACCATTCTCTTTTGCCATCAGAGCCATCTAATTGAAGGAAGAAATCATGACTATGTATTCGATTCTCGTTGTTGACGACGAACCCAACTATCTTGTTGTCCTTTCTGAATTATTGAAAGACGAAGGTTTTGAAGTATTTACCGCATCTGACGGTGCGGCGGGGCTTAAGATCGTTGAAGCCGTTGATCTTGATATAGTGGTAACCGATATGCAGATGCCCGGCATGAACGGTTTGCAGTTACTCTACAAGGTCAAAGAAAAAAATCATGACCTTCCGGTCGTCGTTATCACCGCCTTCGCCGAGGTTGACAAGGCTGTACAGGCGATGCGGGCTGGTGCATTCAATTATCTTGCCAAACCTTTTTCCAATGACGAACTGATTATCACCCTGAAAAAAGCCGCTCAACATTATTCTCTTATTCGAGAAAACAGCAGGTTGCGTGATGAAATTAAAGGGAAGAGCGGTTTTGGCGGTATGGTTGGGAAAAATCCGAAAATGCTCCAGGTGTATCAACTTATCGAAAAGGTCGCTCCAACCCATGCATCGGTCCTGATAACCGGGGAAAGCGGCACCGGCAAGGAGTTGGTAGCCAAGGCGATTCATGTCAACAGCCCTCGCGAATCTCGGCCGTTTATCGCGGTTAATTGTGCGGCACTCTCGGAAAACCTCCTGGAGAGCGAATTGTTCGGCCATGAGAAAGGGGCTTTTACCGGGGCGGTGGTCATGCGTAAAGGGAGGTTTGAACTTGCCGATACCGGGACGATATTTTTGGACGAAGTCGGCGAGATTCCTTTGGCCCTACAATCGAAACTTCTCCGCATTCTTCAGGAAAAGACCTTCGAACGAGTAGGAGGTGGGAAAACCATTGAGGTTGATGTGCGGATAATCAGTGCCTCAAACAAGGATCTTCGTGAAGAGGTGGCCGCCGGGAGGTTCAGAGAAGATTTGTTCTATCGTCTCAACGTCATTCCCATCAATCTGCCGGCATTGAGAGATCGAATGGACGATATGCAACCCTTAGCCGAATATTTTCTTGAAAAATACCGCAAGGAACTGGTGAAACCAAAACTTCAGATCTCCGCTGATGCCCTGAAGTTGCTGTTGAAACTCCCCTGGGAAGGAAACATCAGAGAACTTGAAAACACCATTGAACGGGCGGCCATCCTCTGCAGTAATGACATTATTGAGGCGGATGATGTGCACCCGGACATCCAATACGCTGAAGAACCGAGTCCTCTAGGCCAGGAGATTGATCTGCGCCTGATGTTTCCGGATGATGCCGGTTTGAACGACGTGTTGTACGTCATTGAAAAAAAAATGCTCACTCAGGCCCTAAGCGATACGGATTATGTGCAGGCCAGAGCTGCCGAAAAACTTGGTATAACCAAGAGTCTGTTGCAGTATAAAATGAAGAAGTACCGGCTTAAAAAAAGAAGATAAGGGTCGCAGGTGCCGGAGATCATTTTGGATCTCCAACGCTTTTTTCCTGATATCCCCAGTTCAGCTTGTTGCGAAGGATGGTGAAATAGTCCCGGGTGGAGGAGACCACCAGCTGGAGGAAATGTTTCGCGGTTTTTATTTCCAACTCGTCGCCGTTTTTCATCTCCCAGAAGGGTTGCCCGTCAATGATTACCTGGGCACGTTCGCTTCTGTTACCTGCTTCATATCGGGTTTTTATACGTTTGTCGGCTGGGAGGATGATTGGTCTGCTGCTCAACATAAATGGACAAATAGGCGTCACCGTTATTGTCGCAAGACCCGGGTAAACCAAGGGCCCACCCGCCGACAGGTTGTATGCCGTCGACCCGGTAGGCGATGAAAAAATGAGGCCGTCTGCTCTATAGGTGGTGATGTATTGGCCGTCGGCGACTGTGCTGAGGTTGAGCAATCGGTCGAGGACGTTTTTGGCAATAACAACGTCATTCAAGGCATAGCGGTAAGCTGTTTGTTGGTCGTCGGAAAGAAGACGGGCGCGGAGCATCAAACGGTTTTCAATGGTTACCTCGCTGGTAAAAATTGTTTCCAGGGCTTGAAATGTCTCACTTTCGGTAAGTTCGGTGAGAAAGCCGAGATTGCCCATATTAATACCGAGGACCGGAATCGAATAACGGGCGGCGGTTTCGGCAATGTGCAGGAGAGTACCGTCTCCGCCCAGGACAATTATTATGTCAAGGTTGGCGGAAATGTCGTTGAGGGTAACGCTGACACCTCTCTCCTTCAGCCAATGCGCTAGCTTCGAAGCAAATACATCAGGCCGGTCATCATCTTTTTTGGTGACTAGACCGGCACTGCGGATTGCAAGTCTTTTCTTAGTCATGAACGGCGTTGAATTATAGGTCATCCGAGTTTGCCTAACTCTTTAGAACGATTGACGGCGGCTTCAACAATATCCATGATGATGCCGTGAAATCCGACCTTTTCCAGAACATGGAGGGCGGTGATGGCGGTTCCGCCCGGTGATGTCACCTTACCTCTCAAGGCGGCAGGATGTTCACCACTTTCCCTGAGGAGTTTTATCGATCCGGCAACGGTCTGGAGGGCCAGTTTCTCAGAGATTACCCGAGTCAGTCCCGATTTAACACCGGCGTCGACAAGTGCTTCGACAAAAGAAAACACATAAGCCGGGCCGGAGCCACTGAGGCCGGTAACGGCATCAAGGTGGACTTCATCAAGAACGACCACTTCTCCAACTGCCAGAAAGATTTCCTCGGCAACGCTCAACTCCTTATCGCTGACATTTTCATTTTTGCTGAGAGCCGATGCGCCTTCCAGCACCAGGGCCGGCGTGTTGGGCATAACCCGAATGATTTTTGTTTCTTTCTTGCCGATCGTCTTGATATAAAATGAAATCGGCAGGCCGGCCGCGATGGTGATGAGGATATGATGCGACTCTATGCATTCCCGGCAATTTTCCAGCACTGCCTTCATTGTCTGCGGTTTGACAGCCAAAATGACCACTTTGCTTTTCTCAAAGATGGCATGGTTATTCTGGTAGGTTTTGATCTCATAGGTCTCTTCCAGGTGCTCGCGTCTGAAGTCATTAGGTTCAGAAACGAGAATGTTGCCTTTATGATACAGACCTGAAGCAATGATGCCTCTGATGAGTGCTTCTGCCATCTGACCGCCGCCGATAAAACCGATTTGTTGTTTCATTATATACCTAAAGCGTGAAGGAAGAGGAAAGGATCATGAAATAATTTATCCATGCAATCATAATCGGTTTCAGGTAAATATCAATTTCGATTGTTATATATAGCATTATT
>JAABQY010000097.1 GCA_011391225.1 Desulfobulbaceae bacterium
TACCCTCGACGATACGGTACAATCCTGTTGACCTTTCTAGAGGATTATGAGAATTGCTTCAAGCAAATTGCGTTTTCTCGAACCTTTGTTACTTTAATTTATAGGAAATAAAATGGCTGGAACCCCGGTTTCCCTCTTTATCCAATGCCTTGTCGACACCATGTTTCCAGATGTGGGGAAGGCGATGGTCGAGGTCTTCGACCGGCTCTCCATCCCTCTTGACTACCCGGAAGGGCAGACCTGTTGCGGCCAACCCGCTTACAACAGCGGCTACCGCCGCGAGGCAGCAGCTGCGGCTCTCCATTTTATGGAGGTCTTCGAAGGGGCCGAGACTATCGTCTGCCCTTCCGGCTCCTGTGTGCATATGGTGCGCCATCATTACCCGGAGCTTTTTCCGGACGATCCGCGCATGGCCGAACGGGCCAGGGCCATCGGCGCCAAGACCTTTGAATTTACCGAATACTTGGTTGATGTCCTGGGTGTCACCGATGTCATGGCCGAATATCCCGGGATCGTCACCTATCACGATTCCTGCCATCTTAGCCGGGGCCTCGGCATCGCCCGGCAACCGCGAAAGCTCCTGGCAAACGTCCGGGGTCTCGAACTGATCGAAATGGCAAACAGCCTCACCTGTTGCGGCTTCGGCGGCACCTTCAGCATCAATTATCCGGAAATCAGCGTTGCCATGGTCGACGAAAAAATCGCCAATATCCTAGCCACCGGGGCAGACGCCGTCGTCGGCTGCGATATCAGCTGCCTGATGAATATCCAGGGCCGCCTGTCGAGACGTGGGGAAAAGGTCAAGGTGCTGCATATCGCTCAGATACTCGCCGGTGCCAAGGGAGATAAGACATGAGCGCATCACCCCCATCGGACTACCGCAGCGCAGCCGTCACCGGCATTGCCTCCCCCCGTCTGCAAAAGAGTCTGCACGGACTCCAGGAGCGTTTCGGCAAGGGGGCCATGGAAATCTGGGCGACCATGGAAGACCAGGAGATGCGCCACCGGGTAAAGGAGGCGCGCATGAATACCTTTGCCCATCTGGACATCATTCTTACCGAACTGGCGGAAAATGTCCGGGCCAGGGGCGGTCAGGTGCATTTTGCGGCAACTGCCGAGGATGCCATCGGCTATACCCTGGCGGTCGCCAAAAGGAACAAGGTCAAACGGGTGGTCAAAGGAAAATCGATGACCTCGATGGAAATCAACATCGATCCGGCCCTCCAGGGCGCCGGCATCGAGGTTGTTGAAACCGATCTGGGGGAATATATCATTCAGCTGGCGGGCGACAAACCGTCGCATATCATTGCCCCGTGTATTCATCTCGATCGCAACCAGATCGGCGAATTGTTCGCAGACAAACTGGGTATCGACTACACCAATGATCCTCCGACCCTGACCATGGCGGCGCGCAAGGCGCTGCGCGAAAAAATGCTCGGGGCCGAGATGGGCCTTACCGGCTGCAACCTGGCCTGCGCCGAGATCGGCCAGATAAGCCTGGTCTCCAATGAGGGCAACATCCGCATGGCGACGACCATGCCGCCGGTGCTTGTCGCCCTCATGGGTATGGAGCGCGTCGTCGCCACCCTCGACGAACATCGCGAGGCCCTGCAACTCCTCACCCGGGGTGCCGCCTTGCAGAAACTTTCTACCTATGTCAGTTTCCTCGGTGGTCCGGCGGGACAAGATGACCCGGACGGGCCTCGGGAATTTCATCTGGTGATCATCGACAACGGCCGAAGCAAGATCCTTGCCGATCCCGAGTTCCGCGAGGTGCTGGCCTGCATCCGCTGCGGCGCCTGCCTGAATATCTGTCCGGTGTACGGCAAGATCGGCGGCCACGCTTATAATTCGCCGTATTGCGGACCAATCGGGGCGGTGGTCACGCCGCTTCTTGACGGCATCAACAAACACGCCGATCTCTGCAAGGGCGAAACCTTATGCGGGGCCTGCAAGGATATCTGCCCGGTTGAAAACGATCTACCGCGCATGCTTTCCGCCCTGCGCCATACACTTGCCTACGGCAGCGACCGATGGAATACCAGTCAGCATAGCCCTGGTGAAGCAGCTGTATATAGTCTTTGGAAATTGCTGATCACCCATCCCCTGCTTTATCGCATCTCGCTGCGACTGGGCCGCCTGTTTCAACGCCCTTTCGTCAGGAAAGGCAAGATGATCAGCAAGATGGCCGGGCTGGCAAGAGGTTGGACCGAGGGTCGCGATCTGCCGCCCCTTGCCGGACGGACATTTGCCGAAGTGTGGAAAAAAAAGTACGCCGCCAATAGGCCTCAGCCCAGTGGAAGTGTAAATCAGAACAAGGAGGGGAGCTGATGGACAGCCAGAGCGCATTCATGAAAACCATCCGCCAAAGCCTTGGAGTATCCGCCGACACGGAAAGACCCAAAAAACTCTATCCGGCCCTCTTTACCAATGCCGACACAAAGCTCATCCTTCAGACCATAAAAAATCGGACGGCGGAGCAACAGGATGAACTGGTCGAGCTTTTACAAGCCAATGCCCAGGCTCTCGGCATAAAGTTTCATGTCGTCCGGAGTCATGACCAAGCGGCGGCAATTGTCGTCAAATTGGTCAGAACAAAAAATCCGGAATTCACCCATACCAAACACATTATTCACCATGACCATCCGGACCTGGCAGCCCTTCAGCTATGGAAGCGCTTCAACCGGGAGGGCATCACTGTGCATACAACCTTCAGTCCTGACCGGCAGCTGCATGAAAAAACCATCGCCTCCTTCATCGGCATAACCGCCCCGGATATCGGGGTTGCCGAATCGGCGACCCTCATCCAGCTCACCAAGCCGGGCTGCCCGCGCTCCACCTCCCTTGTGCCTTCCATCCATATTGCCCTTCTTAAGAGCGAAAACCTGGTGGCCGATCTGCGCGAGGCGTACGCCTTGTTGCGGCAAGAGGCGCAACTCGACAGCTTTGTTTTTATCACCGGCCCATCGAAGACCGCCGATATCGAGGCGCAAATGGTCCACGGCGCACATGGCCCCCGAGAAGTACATCTCCTGGTATTATGCCCGCAGCCCGCCGAAGAAACGGCGAACGAGGCCAAAAATCCAAGCGATACCGCCGGACAACAGACAACCGCATAAGGTAACTTGCCGATGAACAAGGACTATATCAACAGGACAACACTGCTCTGCCTTGTGGTGGTTATTTCCGCCACCTTTCTCACCATGATCCATCAGTTTTTGATGGCCATCTTCATGGCCGGATTGTTTTCGGCAATGGTCAGCCCCCTGCACCACTGGCTCACGGCAAAACTGGGCGGAAAAGAGAATATCGCCTCAATCCTCATGGTTGTCGGTATTATCCTTCTGGTCCTCACACCACTAGCCGTGATCATTACCCTGGTGATAACTCAAGCCATCAGCGTCGGCCAGTCGGTTACCCCTTGGGTCCAGGGTTTTATCAAAGAGCCGACGACCCTCACTGCCCTGATGGAAAAAGTTCCCTATTATGAAGAGATCCTGCCGTATCGGGATGTCATCATTCAAAAAGCCGGAGAACTGGTCGGCACCATCTCTACTTTTCTTATTGATTCGCTTTCGTCTTTCACCAAGGTTACCATCGACGCCATTTTTTCGACCATTATTATGCTCTATGTGATGTTCTATTTCCTCACCATGGGCGATGTACTTTTGCAGAAGATTCTCTACTTTCTTCCTTTGGACGACAGCAATGAACAAAAGCTGCTGAAACGTTTTACCTCGGTGGCCAGGGCAACAATCAAAGGGACGCTTATAATCGGTATTATGCAGGGGGCGATCTGCGGTGTCGCCTTTGCCATCGCCGGCATCCACGGCCCGGTTTTCTGGGGCTCGCTGATGGCTGTCCTGTCGATCATCCCCGCCTTCGGCACGGCGATCATCTGGCTGCCGGCCCTCATCATCCTCGCCCTGACCGGCCACTTTGCCGGAGTTGCGATTCTTGCCGTTCTCTGCGGCGCGGTGGCCGGTAACCTGGATAATGTCCTGCGCCCCCGCCTGGTAGGCAAAGATACGGAAATGCACGATCTTTTTGTACTCTTCGGCACCCTTGGCGGCATTTCGATGTTCGGCCTTTTGGGTATTATTCTCGGCCCGATTGTCGCAGCGCTCTTCATCACCATCTGGGAGATCTACGGTGAGGCCTTTAAAAAGTATCTTCCCAATGTCGAGGTGGTCCTGAAAAAACCTCAGGATCTCGACCCGGAATAAAATTTCCTTCTCCCTCTTTCAAGCGCGAGGCCATACCCCTTCATGCCCTACCTTCTTCTGGTTCTTACTACCCTGTTCTGGTCCGGAAACTTCGTGATCAGCCGAGGCATGCATGCTTCTATGCCGCCCATGGCCCTTTCTTTCTGGCGCTGGGCCTTGGCATTTTTGATCCTGGCCTTCTTTGGCATGCGGCATCTTCGGGCTGACAAAAAACTCGCCCTGCAGCACAAAAAATTCCTGATAATCCAGGGCTTGCTGGGAGTGACCGGCTTCAACAGCCTCATTTATCTGGCGATGCAGACCACCACAGCCATTAATGCGGCGCTGGTAAATTCCTGTACGCCGATCATCATTGTCCTCATTTCCTGGGCCAGGTTTAAGGATCGCCTCAGCCTCAGACAATGTCTTGGGGTGGCTATTTCTCTTTGCGGCGTCCTGCTGATCATCTCGCGCGGCGATCTGTCGTCGCTTCTCCAGCTGCAATTCAACAGCGGCGACATCCTGGTATTTCTTGCCGCCTGCCTCTGGGCCTTTTACTCCGTCAACCTCAAAAAATACCCGAGCGGCCTGCACCCTCTCGCCTATCAAACGGCCATTGCCATGGTTGGATTAACCGCCCTGCTGCCCCTGTATCTTCTGGAGATCGCCTCCGGCAAGACCCTGCTGGTGACCCCCGGCTCGGTGGTGACAATAATCTATGTGGCGGTTTTTGCCTCGGTGCTCGCCTTTATCTTCTGGAACCGTGCGGTGAGTATGCTCGGGGCCAACATTGCCGGCCCCTTCATCCATCTCATGCCGGCCTTCAGTACGATTCTTGCGGTTTTTTTCCTTGGCGAAACCCTCACTCAAAACCATTTGATGGCCATCCTCCTCATCTTCGGGGGAATTTTCATGACCACTTTTCGGGTAAGAAGAAAGTAACACTCTCCCCTTGCAGTCTTCACTCCCAAGATTCATGCAAACGCGGCAATCGCTTTGAGGGTCTTACTCTTTCCAGTCCGGGCGAATATGCAGCTCGGTCAGCTGTTTTCTGGCAACCGATGCCGGGGCATCGGTGAGCGGGCAGGTGGCCTTCTGGGTTTTCGGGAAGGCGATGACGTTGCGGATCGAATCACTGCCGGTAATGATCATCAGCAGCCGATCGAGTCCGAAGGCCAGCCCACCGTGGGGTGGAGCACCAAGTTCCAGAGCTCGCAGGAGGAAACCAAATTTTTCATTGGCCTCTTCAGCCCCCATGCCGAGAACCTCGAGCACCTTTGACTGCAACTTTTTCTGATGGATACGGATGGAGCCACCGCCGATCTCCGTACCGTTCAATACCAGATCATAAGCACGGCTAAGAACCGCGGCAGGTTCGCTGTCGAGTTTGGCGATGTCTTCGTCCTGCGGGGCGGTAAAGGGATGGTGCAGGGCCTGATAGCGTTTCTCTTTTTCGTCATACTCCATGAGGGGGAAATCGGTGACCCAGGTAAAGCGGAAATCATCCTTTTTCAGAAGATCCAAACGCCTGGCGAGTTCGACGCGCAACTCGGAAAGTACCTGCAACACCACTTTCTTAATATCGGCACCAAAAAACAGCAGATCCCCTTCCGCAGCATTGGTGGCGGTGGCGATTGCCACCCGCTCTTCCTCGGTGAAAAATTTACCGATCGGCGACTGCCACTCACCACCGGCCTTCATCTTGACATAGGCCAGGCCTCTGGCGCCGAACTGGGCGACATATTCGGTCAGGAGATCGATTTCCTTCCTGGAAAACTCGGCGCAGCCCTTGGCGTTGATGGCCCGGACCGTGCCACCTTTATCGGCAATGTCCCTGAACACCTTGAAGCCACAGGTTGCGGCAATGGCGGTAAGATCAACGAGCTCCATGCCAAAGCGAACATCCGGGCGGTCCGTACCGAAACGGTCCATTGCCTCGGCAAAGGTCAAGCGGGGAAAGGGCGGGGCCAGGTCCAGACCGAGGGTCTCTTTGAAGACCTTGGCGATCATCCCTTCATTGATGGCCATGATCTGTTCTTCATCGACAAAGCTGAGTTCCATATCGATCTGGGTGAATTCCGGCTGGCGATCGGCACGCAGATCTTCGTCACGAAAACACTTGACAATCTGATAGTAGCGGTCCATTCCGGCGATCATCAGCAACTGCTTGAATAACTGGGGCGACTGCGGCAGGGCATAAAATTTCCCGGCATTGACGCGACTGGGCACCAGATAGTCGCGGGCACCCTCAGGGGTGGAACGGGTAAGCATCGGAGTTTCGATATCCAGAAAACCGGTATCATTAAGATAATTACGAACGACCATTACTGCCTTGTGGCGCATGACCAGATTGGCGGCCATCTCCGGTCGTCGCAAATCGAGATAACGGTACTGCAGGCGAAGGTTGTCCGAGACTTCGACATCCTCATCAAGAGGAAAGGGTGGGGTCTCGCTGCTGTTGAGAAGGCGAAGTTCAGTAACGAGAACCTCTATCGCCCCGGTCGCAAGCTTGGGGTTAGCCATATCACCCGGCCTGGCCTCGACCCGGCCCTGGATCGCCAACACCCACTCACTGCGCACCTGATGCGCTTTAGCATGCACCTCGGGATTGATCTCCGGATTAAAAACCACCTGGGTTATGCCCCGGCGATCGCGAAGATCAATAAAAATTACCCCTCCATGGTCGCGCCGACGAAGAACCCAACCCATTAGCGTTACCTGCTCACCAACATTCTTTATGCCGAGATCATTACAAAAATGAGTCCGGCTCAAACTTCCCATCGATTCCATAAGTGCTCAATATGTTGAATTTTTTAGAAATGGTATCAGCGCGGCAATATCGGCAACCGCCAGCAAAACCTCCTGTTGCTGCTCGGTCGCCATATTTCGCAAAACCCCCTTGCCTGACGCCAGCTCGGCATCACCTATAATCAGAACAAATCGCGCGCAGGCCTTGTGCGCCTGTTTCATCTGACTTTTCAGGCTCCGGCCTTCATGATCCATAGCAATCTTGTATTTTTCCGCCCGCAGAGCATGGGCCAGGGCAAAACCGCCATGACTGCCATGCTCGCCGATTCCGGCGATGAACAGGTCCACCGCTTCAGCAGTACCATAATCTTTTTCCTGCTGTTGCAACAGGAGAACCAACCGCTCCATACCCATGGCAAAGCCAATGCCTGGACTATTTTTCGGACCGCCAAGAGTTTCGACAAGCCCGTCATAGCGACCGCCGGCACCAACCGCTGCCTGAGCGCCAAGGTCCGAGGTTATGAATTCAAAGGTCGTGCGGCAATAATAATCGAGGCCGCGAACCATAAATTTGTTAAGGCTATACACAACATTCAACTGTTTAAGCCCGGCCTGGACTTTTTCGAAATGATCAGCACAGGGAGCACACAAATGATCCTGCAGGGCAGGGGCGCTCAGCATCTGCTCCCGGCAGGTCGGCACTTTACAGTCCAATACCCGCAGAGGATTGGTGCTGCTCCTTCGCTTGCAATCGCCGCAAAGAGCGTCCAACCGTTCGGTAATGTAGGAAATGAGTTGTGTCCGATAACCGGGCCGACATTCCGGACATCCCAGAGAATTTACCTCGAGACTGACGGAGATCCCCAATTCACCAAGAAGCATTGCCCCCATAGCCATGAGCTCGGCATCGACCCGCGGATTTTCCGACCCCAGCACCTCAACATCCATCTGATGAAATTGCCTGAGTCGCCCTTTTTGTGGACGCTCGTGACGGAACATCGGGCCGATGGTGAAAAGTCGCTGCACCGGTTTTTGCACATACATACCATGTTCAATATAGGCACGCAGTAATGAAGCCGTGGCCTCGGGGCGCATGGTAATCTTCTTGTCGACGAAGGTATACATCTCTTTCTCGACAATATCGGTAGCTTCGCCAATGGATCTGGCAAAAAGCTCGGTTTCTTCGAGAATAGGCAATCGAATTTCCGAGAAATTGAAACATTCAAATATTTCTCGAGCCACCTTTTCAAGATATTGCCAGAGCTCAACTTCACCCGGCACGATATCTTTAAACCCTTTGAGGGCCTGAATTTTCACAACAGTCTCCAACAATAAAATGAAAAATGCGCTCTTGGTCGCCATGCAAAAGAAGTCAAGCCCGCACAAAAAAGAACTCAACTTTGCAAGGATACAATAAGGCAATGCAATGCCACCAGCCCATAGAGGAAAAAACGTTGAATGTAACCGCAATGCTGCTGTTTTGTCAAGGCACGCTCCAATTTTCCGCCCTCTTCACCACAGATTTGCATAAGGAAGATGTCAACTTTCCTGCTCAGACCGGATTTTTTACAAATAGATCCCGGCCGCACACTGTTCTTGACAAATACCGGCAATCGATGCATTATCGGGTTTCTCACCGTTAATGCACACTTACAAGGAGCTCTTCCAGCATGAAGTTACCTTCATTAAAAATCGGTCCGTTTACTGCCTCATTCCCGTTGATTCAGGGTGGCATGTCCATCCGCGTATCGACATCCGCCCTTGCCGTTCCTGTTGCCGATTGCGGCGGGATCGGGGTCATCGGCGGCTCCGGCTTGCCGCCCGAGGAGCTCGTTGCCGATATCAAGAAGGCAAAGGCTGAGACCTCGGGTGTGGTGGCGGTCAATATCATGTATGCTATGAAGGATTTTTACCAGCTGGTCATGAGTTCCATCGATGCCGGTATTGACATGATTATCACCGGCGCCGGTTTTTCCAGAGATATTTTTAAAATCGGCCGAGAAAGAAATACGCCGATTGTCATGATCGTCAGTTCGCCAACCCTTGCCAAACTCGCCGAAAAACTCGGCGCCGCAGCGATCATTGTCGAGGCCAAGGAGGCTGGCGGCCATCTCGGCACCGACCGTCCCCTGCGTGAGATTTTCCCGCCTATTCGAGAAGTTATTAAAAAGATCCCGCTGATCGCCGCCGGCGGCCTCACCAATGGCTACGAAATGGCGGAAATGATGGACCAATACGGAGCCGATGGTATTCAAATCGCCTCCCGTTTCGTACTCAGCAAAGAATGTGACATCGCCGACGAATACAAACAAGCCTATCTTAATGCAAAAAAAGAGGATATTGTCCTCACTTCATCCCCTGTCGGCATGCCCGGTCGAGCCATCAGCAACCCCTTCGTCAAAGCAGTCAATGCCGGAGAGGATGTCAGCACCAAAAAATGCCGCCAAGTGTGCCTGAAAAAGTGTGATCACCACTATTGTATCAATGAACGATTAATGATGGCGCGCGATGGCAACACCCGTGACGGCCTGATTTTTTCCGGCGAAAACACCTACAAGATGGATTCAATCCTTTCGGTTGCGGAAATATTCAAACAGTTCAGGCAACAGGCAGAGGCTGTCTACAAAGAAGGCCTTGGATTCAGCCCGGCAACCTGACCGAGACGAGCCTTAACATGGATTTTTCAGAAGAAGACGAATTTGCCAAGGATGAACCCCTCCTGTCCGCCCGCATCATTTCCCCCGAAGATCATCCCATCACACCCGAACAAATTGATCGGGACGCACTTTTTATCCTGAGAAAACTCGCCGACGCAGGTTTTGCCGGCTACCTTGTCGGCGGTGGAGTTCGCGATCTGTATCTTGGCAAGACTCCCAAAGATTTTGACATCAGCACCGACGCCCGCCCAGGCCAACTGCGCAAGCTCTTTCCCCACAGCAATACTATCGGACGAC
Source organism: Desulfobulbaceae bacterium (assembly GCA_011391225.1). Lineage (GTDB taxonomy): Bacteria > Desulfobacterota > Desulfobulbia > Desulfobulbales > Desulfocapsaceae > Desulforhopalus_A. The sequence continues at coordinate 9,908 of JAABQY010000097.1, forward strand.
GCTTTCGCCTCGTTCAGGTCTTCTTCAAGAGCAGCAAAATAATTGAGATCAGCACACTCAGGTCTCTCAGCGAGTACGAACTGGATGGACCGGAAGAGGTTCTCGCCCCAAACAATACCTTCGGCACCTTAAGCGAAGATGCCAGACGCCGCGATCTCACTATTAATTCGCTTTTTTATGAAATTAAAAAAGGCACGATTATCGATTATGTCGGGGGAACAGAGGATCTTAATCGGGGGATTATCCGAATAGTCGGTGAGCCGACCCGCAGAATCGGCCGCGACCCGGTGCGCATGTTGCGGGCTATCCGCCACGCAGCCAGAAACAATTTCACCATTGAAAGCGAAACCTGGAAAGCCATCTGCAACAGCTGTGAAAAACTCAGTCTCTGCCCACCCTCCAGACTTCGCGATGAATTTTTCAAGGATCTCTATGGTGGTGTAGCTCATCCATGGTTTCTGCTGGCCGCCGATTCGGGGATTTTCGCGACCCTCTTCCCCTTCTATCGCAAAATCTTTCTCAAAAGTTCTCACGATGGAAATTCGCCAAAAGCCATCCTCGCGAGAATTTTTCAAACCATTGACCGCGCCAATTCTCTGGCAATTCACCAGAACATCCACCGTCAACCCGATTTCTTTGTGTTTGCTCTCGTCCTTATCCCCTGGGTCGAGGCGCGTTGGCAGCTTTTCAGTGAATTCCGTAAAAGCAATACTCTCTTTCAATTGGCTAAACAGATTCGTGATGAGGTCGACCGAACCATCGGTACCGATCTCAATCTGCGCCGTTCACTCCGCCAAGATATGGTGAGTCTGTTGATCAATCTCTCTCAACTCATGCACAACAAGGTGTCCGACGGTTGGCCCAAGTGGCTAAAACGCAAAAGTTATTTCAGTAGAACAATGCTCTTTTACAATTTTTACACAGAAGCTCTGACCGGCGAACCGGTTGATGCTGAATCCCTCGTCATAGATGTTCCTCCTCAACCACCTGAAAATCTTCGCCCCATCCAAGATGCAATAACACCGCAAGAAAAAAAACGTCCTGCCCCGCCATGCAAGCCGGCATTTTCATCAAAAACCAAGGGTGGAATCTTTGGCTTTAAGAAATAGCCCGTGGTTTTTTCTTGCACCGGCGGGTCAGAGACGCAAAACTCCCTTCTTTATCAACACCGGCTCTCCTGGTACGCGGCTGTTAGCTCAGTAAACAAGATTCTGTGCATCTTGTGCATAGCCTCCACTGGGTTTAGTAAAAAATAGCGGTAGACACCCTTTGAGACTGAATTTGCGCTTGCGCAGATACTACAAAGGTGGTACTTTTTTCACCTGAACACTCAATCAGAGCTGTCTGCACAAGTATTTTATTTTTGTGTTTCTGCCATAAACATCGATGCACTCTTTGCACAATGGTGAAAAAAAATCTTCCGGTGCTGTTTATGCCGAACAATTGGCTCACGTCCTCGCCCTACCTACACCAAAAGGTCTCAAAAAGATACCAAAGCCGGCTGGCTTTACCTTGTTGTTTTCTCTCATCTTTATTCACTTCTTCG
>JAABQY010000098.1 GCA_011391225.1 Desulfobulbaceae bacterium
CCGGGCTCGGCTGTGGTGAAATTGCCGCCCGGTACCGGGTGATTGTCAGCCCAGCCGTAGGGCTCTTTGCAGGTGATATCCTTGACCAGATCCTGGCCGATAAAGCCCGGCCACCGGTTGGCTCGCGCAATCAGAGACTCTTTGTCAAGATCCAGGGTCGAAACAAAACCCTTCATCGCGCCTTTTGAGCGGATATGTTTGACCAGTGCTCGGGTGTCGAAACCTTCCACCCCGAGCACCCCAAATTCCCCGAGAAAATCGGCGAGAGAGCGAGTAGAGCGGTAGTTGGACGGGTAGGCGTTGTATTCTTTAATGAGAAAGGCCCGGGGATGAATTGCTGCCGATTCCATGTCTTCCGGATTAATCCCGTAGTTGCCGATCAGCGGGTAGGTCATGGTGACGATCTGCCCGGTGTATGATGGATCGGTGAGGATTTCCTGGTATCCGCTGAGGGAGGTGTTGAAGACAATTTCCCCGACAGCCTCGCCGTGACCGGTAAATGATTGCCCGGCAAAGGTGGTCCCGTCTTCCAGGGCGATAAGTGCTTTCATGGCAGTTTTCCTTTATTTGAGCCGGACATTGTTATAACTGAGTGGGGGGCAGTGTTTTTTGTCCTTCTTGGATCTGCAGACAAAACCCCAATATATAACTTGATAGGGCTACTTTCGTCAACCTTAAACGGTTAAAACACCAGGGTTTTGCCATTTTAAAATATCAGTTTGATAAGCCTTTCTTCATGAATTGTCGGTGAAAAATTGGGATTTGCCACACAAGGTTGTTCAGTGTTGGCAACACAAATGTCTTTTTAGCGGAGTCGTCTTGATATGATTGATAATACAACACAGAATACTGCAATAGTTGCCATCGTCTTGGGGAGCAAGTCCGACTTTGAAGTCATGGAGGAAATTGCAGCAGAGCGTAAATATTATTGATTGATTTGTCGAGCGCAGCTGATTAAAATCAAGCATCTCATCGCTGACAGGCAATAGACGTTCCGGCAGAGACAGTAAAGAACGGTACCAGGTTTCTCCCTGCTAACACTCCAAAAATATTACATAAGATTCCAGACTCAAGCGGATAAGGAGCTGCATTGAAAAAGAAAATACTCGTCGCCAATCGTGGGGAAATCGCCATCCGCCTCACCAGGGCTATTCAGGAACTTGGTTGTGAGGCCGTTGCCGTATACGAAACCCCGGATGAAATGTCGCGACATATTCGAATTGCCGATGAGGCGATTCTCCTGGGTGATGGTCCGCGCTGTGATTATCTGAATATTGAAAAGATCATCAGGGCGGCAAAAAAATCCGGGGCCTGTGCCATTCATCCGGGCTATGGGTTTCTCGCGGAAAATCCATTTTTTGCCAAGGCTTGCGAGAATAATGGAATAATCTTCATTGGTCCGACCGCCGATATCATTCTCAATCTCGGTAACAAGGTTATTGCCCGCAATATCATGGCCGAGGCGGGGATTCCCATGGTGCCCGGTACGCAAAACCTGAAACAGGGCAGAATAGGTGTGGCCGAGGCGCTTTCCTTTGCAGCAAAGTATGGCTACCCTACAATGCTCAAGGCTACTTCCGGTGGTGGCGGCCGCGGGATCAGGCGGATTGAATCAGATGCCGAGATGAAGGAGATGATCCCGGTCGCTCGTGCCGAGGCTTTGGCTGCCTTTAATGACGACTCGGTGTTTCTTGAGAAGGTGGTAATTAATCCGAAACACGTCGAGGTACAGATTCTTGCCGACAGTCACGGCAATACCCTACACCTCGGCACCAGGGATTGTTCGATCCAGCGCCGTAACCAGAAGCTCATCGAGATCGCCCCGTCGATGATCAAAAATCGCCCGCTTCTCGATGAGATCTGTAACACCGCGGTAAAGGCCGCCAAGGCCGCCAATTATCTCAATGCCGGGACGGTTGAATTCCTGATCGATAAGGACCAGAACTACTATTTCATGGAAATAAACACCCGGGTGCAGGTGGAACATACGGTTACCGAAATGATCACCGGCATCGATATCGTCAGAAACCAGATCAATATCGCCTTTGGCAAGCCCCTCTCCTTCACCCAGAAAGATGTACAGATCCGCGGTCATGCCATCGAGGTGCGGATCAATGCCGAGGATCCGAAAAACGATTTCATGCCGGAAGGGGGCAAAAAAGTATCGGTTTACCGCTCTACCGGTGGTTTCGGAGTTCGTCTCGACGGCTTTGTTTACCAGGGCTATGTTATCCCCGAGGTCTATGACTCGCTTTTGGTGAAGCTGACGGTTCATGGCTTCACCTGGGAAGAAACGGTCGAACGACTCAAGAGGTGTTTGCACAACTTTGCTATCAGAGGGCCGAAAACTACCATCCCGTTCTATGTAAACATTGCCAATGAAAAGGATTTTGTGACCGGTAATTTCGATACTTCGTACATTGAAACCCATCCGCATATTTTTCATTATGACGAAGATGCCAGCGAAGTCGGCAAATTGGCGAGGTTTATATCCCAGATTCATTACTCCCGAGAAAACCCGTTTTCCAAATAGACGGATGTTCAGGAGTAAATAAAAATATTCTTAAAAGTGGTTTTTAAAAGAAGGAACAAATAATGACACGCATTATTCAGGGCAGTCCCGCTAAAGATATCGTTGCAACCTTGCGCCAGGCCAAAGGCTATTATATAACCAACACTGCCCGCGATCAGTCCCAGTCCGACTTCAAAAATCGGATTCTCCTGCATACCGACCTCATGGCCGCGGAAAATCGTGATAAGGCAGGATATTTTTCGCTGGAGATTACCGGAGGCGCCTCGATTCATGTGGATATCCTGCGAAAACAGGTTGATCCCTTTCTGAAGCTAAAAAAGCTTCGGGAAAAAATGCCCAACACCATGTTTCAGACCCTTTGCCGGGGGGTGAATCTTTTTGGATACCGGCCTTATCCACAGAATGTTATTCGCTTTACTGTGCGTGAGTTCGCCAAATATGTCGATGTCTGGCGGACCTTTGATTTTCTCAATCATGTCCCCAATATGCACGCAGTCTTTGAGGAAGTTGGCAAGGCTGGAAAACTCAATGAACCGTGCATCTGCTTTTCAACGGGACCGGAGCACAGCAATGAATACTATGTCGAGAAAGCTAGAGAGATCATCACCGTAACCGGCAGGGACATAACCCTGTGCATCAAGAACCACGGCGGCCTGGGGACACCGAAAAGGATCGGCGAACTCGTTAATGCTCTGAAGCAGAAATATGCCGATGTCCCCATCCATTATCACGGCCACAATACCGACGGCAATGATGTCGGCAGGATTGTTGAGGCGGTCCGCAACGGGGCGGCGATAGTCGATGCCGCCGATTCATCGTTCAGCGGGTTTTATGGGCCACCTCCGGTGTTGACGGTCGTTCAAACCTTGAAAGAATACGGCTTTGAGTCGGTGGGCCTTGATGAGGAGGCGGTTATCGCTACCTCTGAGGTTATCCGCGATCAACGTCAGTATTATGAACAGTTCGAGTCGCAGATCAAAGGCTTCCAACCAACCGTACAGATCCACAAGTTGCCCGGCGGGGCAATGGGGTCGAGCCTTGAACAGGCGGCCAAGGGGGGATTTCTCGATCGTATGTCGGATATCCTGCACAAGGAACTGCCCCGGGTGCAAAAAGAGCTCGGCAACTATTGGTCGGTTACACCCGGCTCGCAGATTCTCTGGACAACGGCGGTTGCCAATGTCCTTGGCGGGGAGCGTTACGGCAACCCCTCAGGCGATCTGCGCAATCTTCTCCTTGGCAAATATGGGCCTTTCCCCTTTTACCGGCCGGAGGATTGGATATACGAGAAAGTCCTCGGCGATGACTGGCAGAAGGTGTTGGAAAGAGAAGGTGGGGTCGATGCCATAATTGATATGGATCTGGCCCACGAACGCTATGCTTTAGCCGAACTGCTCGGAGTTGAACCGACCGACGAACAGCTCGTCTTGTATCTGCAGCATCCCAATGATGCCGTGGAATTTTTCAAGTTTTCGGAAAAATACGGTCAGGTGTATGTCCTGTCGCCGGCGATATTTTTTCGCCAGGGCGGCTTTATTGTCGGGGAAAAATTGGCTTTCAGGGATCATCACGGCAAGGAACATATGATTGAGGTTGGGCCCTCGCCGGTGAATGATGCTGGGGAAACCAGTGTCTATTTCAATGTTGACCACCATCCGTCGATCTTTAATTTCAAGGCGAAGACAGCGGTAGGCCAGCAGGGCGGGGCTCTGATTCTCAGTAAGGAGGAGATCCTCGAACTGGCCAAGGCGGGCGATGTCCGTTCGCCGTTCTCCGGAAAGATCGTCGAGATTACTGTGGACGAAGGTCAGGAGGTTCTCGTCGGCGACAGGGTGGCCATCATGGAAGCGATGAAGATGCAGACCCCCATTCTTGCGGAAATGGGCGGGATTGTCACGCTTATAAGTGCCAAGAAGGGCGACGGTCTCAAGCCGGGCGGCAAAATATTGAAGATCGATCCCAACGAATAGTGGGTATTTTGTCATGCATCGGGTAAAAAAACTCCGATGCATGGCAGACGTTCAGCACGTTCCGAAAAAGTTTTCTCGCCTGTTCAGCCACCGAACAGCAGATAGAGAATGCCGTTCAGGCACGACCAGGCAAGGATCAGGCCGGTGCCGATGATACAGCTCATGGCCAGGACCCTGTGGCTGAAGGTTTCCAGCTTTATCTCTCGATAGCCAAGCAGATAGGCGAGAAGTGCACCAACCGCCATGCCGCCGCCGTGCCCCCAGTTATTGATCCCCGGAACCAAGAAACCGAAGAGGGCGATGCCGAGAGCCCAGCCACCGATCTGACTGAAGACATCCCTGCCGTAAACTCCACCTCGGCTCTTGCCGTAATAGAGAAGGGCGCCCATCAGGCTACAGATAGCCGCCGAGGCACCGATGGTGAACGATACTCCGGCCAGACTGGAGACGAGAAATCCCCCGACGCCGCCCAAGGTATAAAGGGTGATTGTCCTGTTGGGGCCGAATTCAAGGATCATCAGCGGAGCGAGCTGGCGCAGGGCCAGCATGTTAAAGACGAGATGCAACAACCCGCCATGTAAAAAGCTGGCGGATACCAGGGTCCACCAGCGCTGCAGTTGAAACAGCGGCAGGGTTCCCGTCGAACCGAGGACCAAAAGGCTCTGGTTGGTCGGGGCAAGAAACTCGAAGGGGTTAAAGCCTGTGAGGCGTGGATCAATAGCAATAGAAAGAATAAACATAACGACGTTGGCGGTTATAAGTGCTGTCACCAGTCGATCAACATCGGATTTGCTGTTGGCTAGAAAGACATTTTTCAGGCGTGACCCTGGATGCTTCATCTGGCAATAGGGACAGCGGTCGACCGAGCGGTTGATAAGTTTTCGGCAGCCTGGACACAGCTGCGATCCTGTATTGTTGCTTGCTGACATGGTTACTCCGACCAGATGGAAGAGGATGCGTTGTCTATTAATCCGAAGCAGCTTCCCTCGCCCGGTTTTTTTCTTGCCGCTTCTTAAGCTCTCTGTTGCGGCGGACAACATCGCTATTACCCTGATACCAGGGCGGGATATCATCGTAGTCGGCAATGCCGTCATCGATCATATATCGTGAGTTGGGGTTTTCCGGGTAGCCCTCTGCCACCCCTCCGGCACAGATTACCAATAAGCCCTTTTCGCCGGCCTTCAGGGCGCGTCGGGCCTGGGGGGAAACCCGCACTGCATCACCTCGTTCAATCGCCAGGAGTTCATCGTCGACCTGGATGATACCACTGCCTTCAATGGCAATGTAGACCTCTTCCTGTTTTCTATGCCGATGGGTAAAGGTGTAACCTTGATTGGGCGGCAAGTTGATAAGCCCGATGGCCACAGCTTTAAGATCGAGTTGCCGTCTTGGACTGGTCAGCCAGGGGAGGTTGGCAAAGTCAAAGTGGCATTTGGTGAAGTTCATGTTGGCTCGGGAAAAGAGGGGTAAATGGGGCTAGTGAATTCAGTCTGGGGGGGAGTCTGTTTTTAATCATCAACCACAACCGGGAGTTGAGTGTGGCAAGAAGAGAAACCAGGGGTGGCAGATTGCCACCCCGAAGAACGTACGCCGCTTACTTGCCGGCGAAGGAATCCTCAAAAAGCTGATTAATGGCTTCACGGCCCGCATCGCTCAGATACCGGGTGCCACTGCCGACGAAGGTATCATATTCGATGCGCGGAGTATCTTCGCGCCAGGCGTTTTTCCAGGTAAACCATTTCTTTTGTGGTTGATCGAAAACATGCAGAGGTCGATTAAACATTTTCGCCAGTTCTACCGCCCAACCCGTGCCGCCCTTAACCGAGCCATCTTCTTGAATGGCACCGATTACAAATATCTGGTGGCCGCTGTTGACCATGTGGAAGATGGTTTGCAACACCTTGCGGATTTTCTCCGTTTCGTAGTAGGTGCGGTTAAGCATGCGCGAGGCGAGTTCCATACTGATATCACCCCGCTCAAGCTGTTCTTTGCTGAGAATACTGACATTTTGGTCGCGGGTCAGTTTATGTCCATCAAATGAGAAAACAACCTCATTGATCCCCACTCTTTCTGCTGCTTCGCCAAACGTCGCTTCGGCACCTTTAAGGCCGCTGCTGTACAGGGTGTACTTTTTTAAATCCATTCTAGGGCTCCTTGGTATGTTCGTACCTTAGAAATTCTTTTCTTGCTTTTTAAGAAAAGAATTTCGTGAAGGTACTTATCCCCCTTTGTGGGGAGATAGAGGAATTAAACGTTGACCCAGTGTAACCATAGTTGGCGGTAATGGCAACACTCGGCAACATTTTTCTTGGTGACGGCTCACGCATTTTTTCGTCCTTTGACAAATATGCGCCAGGGCGCTGGGTAGCCCTCAATGGTCATGGCGGGGTTGTCCGGGGCAATAAAATCATCATAGGATTCAAAGGTCATCCAGTCGGTGCGGCGTTGTTCAGCCCCTGACATGGGATGGCTGCAGAAAAGGCTGACATCGGTGAAGCCGGCTTTTTTCATCCAGTTGCAAAGGCATGATCCGGTTGGGACAAAATAAGTACCCGGAACCTTGGCATAGGTATTGGTCGGGAAAAGTGCCATCGGCGCGTCACCGGGGATGGCCTGGGACTCGACAACAAGGATCCCTCCCGGTTTCAGGGCGCAAAAGACATCCCGCAGGGTGTCGACGGGGGATGGGCGATGATAGATGACCCCCATCAGAAATACCACATCAAAGCAGGAGTTGAAGAGGGAAAGATGTTCGACGCCGAGGAGATCGATGTCGAGGCCGGTGCATCCGGCCATGCCTTGCAAGCCCTTGAAACAATAATAGTGTTGTACCGAAGGCTCAAAACCAAGAACCAATGTGGGGCGGGCAGGGGTCATGCGAAACATGTAATAACCGTTGTTGCAGCCGATATCGGCAATGATTTTGCCGGAGAGGTTGGGCAGGGAGGGTATTACCCTTCGCCATTTCTTTTCGCTGCGCCATTCGGCATCGATGTCAATACCGAATACTGAAAACGGTCCTTTGCGCCAGGGCATGAAGGCCTTGAGGTTATCCTTGATGATCTGGCGATCATGATCGTTGATTTCCTTTTTTTCGCCGATGATCACCGTGTCGCCGCTGCAGTCGACATAGCTGGTACGATACTGAGCGAGCTGCATGGCGGGCGTGCGATAGCGGAGAAATCCCTTCTTATCCTGGTTCGCCCAGGAGAGGCGTTTGTCGCGCTCCTTTATAATAACATCAATACTTGCCGAAGCGGGGAGGTAGTCGAGATAATCCATGGGTGAGAAAGCAGGTCAGGAGGGTTTAACCGCCACGAAGGAGGCAAAGTTGAACCAGCGAAAATAGGTTTCGACGGAGGTGAAGCCGGCTTTAGTCAGCATCGCCATGTTTTCATCAACCGAGAAGGGGATGAGGACATTTTCCAATGCTTCGCGTTTTTTGGCAATCTCCAGCTCCGAGTAGCCACGGGATTTTTTAAACTGATAATATATTGCAATGTATTCGCGATTCAGTCTCGGGTCATGGCTGATAACCTTTTCGCTGATTAAAAGAACTCCGCCGGGTCGCAGGTTTTCACAGATGCGGGCCAGAAAAGCCTGACGTTGCAGGGGCCGGATGAATTGCAGGGTGTAGTGGAGGATTACCCCACCGGCACAAGAATGGTCAAAGGTGGTGATGTCTTCAAAGGCAAAGGAGATGCTCCCCTGTTTGCCGTACAGTTCCGCTTTCAACCTGGCTTTCTCGAGCATGAGGCTTGAGTTGTCGAGACCGATAAAGTGCAGATTTTTGTTACTCAGCAGTCGAGAAAAGAGCAGCAGGCTGGTGCCGGTGGCGCAGCCCAAATCATACACGGTGTCGCCGGGTGAAAGAAAGGTATCCAGCAGCTGTGCCGAGGCCGTTATGACTTCGCGGTAGAAGGGGATGGACCGGTCGAGCATATCGTCGAAGACTTCGACCACCCGTTCATTGAAAACGAAGTCCTCCGGGACACAATCGACATTGAAAAGCGTATCTTTGGGAGAATCATCCATTGTCTTGTAACTGCGATGCACTTGATTTGTTGCATGGCTGACGGGGAATCCGCAAGATGTGGAAAATCCCGTCAATCATGCTCATTTTTTTGTTGTTAAGAGGAGCTACTATACCATCAATGGATGTCGTGGAAAATAGAAAACCATTGGTTGATGGCGTCTTGCAGAGCGCACGGGTATTTGTGTAAACGTGGTCACACGTTTGTCCACACCGGTAAAGATAAACAGAGTGAAGGTAGTCTCGGCCTTTGTCCGAGATGCCTGCAAAAAATTGGTCTTGCCTTGTATGCTCTCAGCCGGTATAAACGAAGTGCCTGCGATGTGCAGATTCATTTCCTTGGTCTTGCGGGTCGGTAAATCTCTGCCGGTCCTTTCAGATAAATGGTTTAACGGGTTGTTGGTATGTCTAACGAATTAGATTTTGATGAACTACTCAGTAGATATAAAACTGATCCTTTTGACTATGTGGATATCTTTTCGGTTCATACCGGGAGGGTATCGTTTAAGGTGGGAGTGAATCAGGAGGTGGCTTCCGTTAGTGGCGAATGGTTGCAGGTGCCGGGAACAGCCCTTTACGAGATCAATCGGGAGAGGAATCCGCGGATCGTCAACGCCCAAGTTAATGGCATCGTTGCCCAAATTAACACCGAGTTCGAGGGGCAATTCGTTGAGGCCGGTGTGAAGCTCATGACCATCAAACACCCGCTGAAAAAGAAAGAAATCATAGAGAATATACTGAAGGATGTTCTGTCTCTTTTTCCAGCCCCAGAATCGGCAAAGTACTTCTTTGCCATGGATATTCAGTCACGAATTGATAAAAAGGGAGCGCGGGCAGTGACCATCGAGTCGGGTGAAGAAATTCTCACCATGTCCCTGATGAAGCGTGATACCCCGGTGTATTATAAAGGCGAACGAGGGGTTATTCATTCGATCTACTTTAAACCCGGGGTGTCCGTCCGCCAGGGTGAGCCGCTTGTCGGCGTGTGTGCTCCGGAAATGCTGCCGCTGATCCAGAAGATCATCACTCGGGTTAAGGCAGAATGGGACGCGGAGCATTGAGGCCCTGTTCGCGCCTTTTATCAAATCATGGCTGACAATCAACCGACTCCCCAGGCAGTGTTGCAGCAATTGCGCCGCGAGCTTCTGGCACAAGATTCTGACGATGAGTATAACAGAACAGAGATAGTCCGATACGGCGCTTTTGTCGCCTCGGTCATAGAAAGCCACGATCAGTTGCCACGGGCAATGGATCATGCCCGCAGTCTGATCGCCTCATCCGCCAATAGTGGGCAATCGATGGCCAGCGGCACTGTTATCCTTGCTGATGAAATGAGCATGTGCAAGGGGCGGTTTACCCGTTCATGGCACGCGCCGCGCGGCGGTGTTTGGGGATGCATGGTCTTTGCCAATACACTGTTGCCGCAATGGCGCAGTTTCATTTCCTTGACTGCTGGAGTGGCCTGCTGCGAGGCAGTGCGCGAGATCTGCGACATACCGAGTTCTGTGCGTTGGGTCAATGACGTTCTGTTTGAGGGTAGAAAACTTGCCGGTTTTCTGGTTGAGAGCTACACCGAGCCGGTTCACCGGGAGGAGTTCGCCCTAGTCGGTTTCGGCATTAATGTCAATAATACCGCCTTTCCTGCAGAGCTGGCAGGATCTGCAACAAGTCTTGGCCGGATTCTCGGCCGTGACATCGATCTTTCTCTGTTTACGACAATATTTCTCGCAAGACTGGCCTATAACTTCGGCATCCTCTACCACGAAGAGGCTCGAGACCTGAGAGGTGATGGGTTCTCCGGCAAGCAGAAACGCCACCTGCTCCTTGAACGATGGTTATATCTTTCCGATACCCTCGGCAAACGCGTACGTTACGGATTCGATGTGATGAACGCGCCGCAATACCTGGCTCAGGCTATAGGTTTAGACCCAAGCGGCGGTCTTATACTGCGTCTTGCCGACGGCTCGATGAAAATCGAGCACAGCGGGGAAATACGTTATCTCGAATAGTGGATACGTAAAAACCAATTCATGGGTAACTCCTGCCATGCACCTGAATAAACTTCCACGATACAATATCCCTTTGGAACAGATGTCTGCCGTAAGCATTAAGAATTGTATGTGTTTCTTGAAGGATGGTGCCGGAGATCTTCAGACGGTGCAGGCGCTCAAGTGGCAGATCTTGGGCCGAACGTAAAAGTTTTATCGTCCCGTGCGAAAGGGCTATTCCTCTGGTTGAACCGCCGCTACAACCTGAACAGATGATTCTGCCGCCACTTGGGTCAAAACTGTATGTCCTCTCGGGCAAAACCTGGTTTGCACATTTACTGCATATCTCGAAATCCGGTCGATAGCCGACATGCTCAAAGAAGCGAATGAGAAAAAGGCTAAGAATGGCTCTCGGTTGCTGGAGCAGGTCAAGATTGTGCAAGGACCAAAGGCTGAGGCGAAAGATATTCTCTTCCGGTCCTTCTTCGCGAATGCCGACGAGCAGGAATTCTCGGATAACCGAGGCAATGGTATAGAGTTCTAGATTTTTTCGAATGTTGATAAAACTCGTGTGCAGATCGGCCTCGGCGAGAAATACCAGGCTGCGACCTGCTTTTCTCGTGCAGACGATATGCAAAAAGCTAAAGAGCTCCAGTTTGTTGACGAAGCGTCGCAGACTTTTCTTCGCCCCTTTGGCGATGGCGGTGACCCGGCCCTCATCCTGGCTAAACAGGGTGACGATCACATCCGACTCCCCATGATCGCTGCAGTCCAGGACGATGGCATCTGTTTCCATTGTGCCAATTGAAAGGCTATCGCAAAAGGTGTCCGGGAATTGCTAAAGTGATGCAATTATCAACGGGTTTGGGCAGTTCG
>JAABQY010000099.1 GCA_011391225.1 Desulfobulbaceae bacterium
GTTTTTTGATCCTCCGCCTCCATGGTGCCGGGGAGGATGGGGCGGGAGAGATTAAGGCTTTTAAAGAAAGGCGGCAGGTCGTCCTTTGCATCCTTTATTGTTGTTGTCCCTTCTATTAAGGGGGATAATGGCTCTTTGTTTTTTATCTTTTCCGATTGCTCTTTGCTATAGCGTTGAACGTCACGAAAGGAATCGGTATAGATGCCGTCGACATTTGCCCTGGAAAAATAGAATTCCATCAGCGCCGTAAAGTTCGGGGCAAAAGATGGAAAATTGGCCGCATTGTTCAGTGGCCAGGCCAGCACCATCAAACCGAGCCGGTGGGCTTCGCCGACATAGCCGGCAAGGGGTAAATTGCCGTCCCGGTCAACCATGGCCTCTGCCGCCAAGGTAATGGCGACGGCGTAGGATGCCACCATGCGCAAGCCGGTATTGGTAAACAGCCAGTCGTAATTGTAAGGTTGCAAGTTTTCAGCTTTGCCTTGCTTGGTTTCCAGGCCGTCGTTGGCACCGACCAGTTGAATAAGCGGCAGGCTCATCTGCCTTTCCGGCATGAGCTGATTGTGGATGCGTTGCAGTTCGTCCGGATCAAAACACTGCAGGTACAGTTTGCTCTGGGCGTTGGTATACCTGAACCTGGAAAGGGTGTCGAGGATGGCGACGCTGATATCTTTGTCGGCCAGTTGATGAAACCATGGCTGGCGGATTTCCAGGACGATGCCCAGTTGACGTTCGAGGATGGTTTCCAGGCGGCGGAGCAGGCGGAGTTCTTCGGTAAGAGTCGGAATCGCCAGGACCAGCGGGAATTCGTAGTTGTTGCCGTCGGCCGAGCCCAGAAGGCGCAGTCTGCGCAGTTCGGCGAGGGTGAAGTCGATGACATAATAGCCACCGTCCTGGCGCTGGCGCTCCGGGAAAACCTGGGTAACATCGGTCAAGCGCTGCAGGGTCAGATCGTGGAAAACGACCAACTGGTCGTCAGCAGTCATGACCACATGCAGCTCCAGGTATTCGACCCCCGTGGCCGCAGCGAGTGTCGCTGCGGGCAGGCTGTGTTCTATGAGGTTTTTGCCGGCACCGTTTGCGGCAATAATCATTTTTGCTGCTGCCGGGGCTTCGTTGGCAAGGCCGAAGAGAAAGACAGTAAGGAGACAGATGCGTGTCAGGTACATAGTGTTATGGGTGATAGAATGAAGGGTTGTTGGGGATTTATGAAGAAGATTTGGCATGGGAACATTTGCAGTCGGCGGCTAAAACATTAACTCCCGAAAAGTGAGAATGGACGGGTAATGAAGAGAATGCTTCGGCTCGCGCCGGGAGCTCGATTTGGCGATATGAATAAGGTGGCGTATGCCGTAACCGGCAGCAGAGTGCAGGACTTTTTCGGTATCATCGGCAAAGAGGGTGGTTTCTTTATCATAGGGCAGGATGTCGTGGAGTTTATGCCAAAACTGCGCCTGCTCTTTGGCGGCACCGACCTCCTGTGAACAGATCAGGCGATGAAAGCAATTTTCTATCTTCACCCTATCCATTTTCACTTGCAGGGCCTTGGGGTGGGCGTTGGTGACCAGGTAGACCTTCTTCCCCAGGTCTGCCATGTAGCCGAGAAAATCGACGACATGGGGATGGATGTTCACCAGGTGACTGATCTCCTCTTTCAGTTTGACGATGTCGAGGCCAAGGCGCTCCGACCAGTAATCGAGGTCGGTCCACTGCAGGGTGTTTTCGACGCTTTTATATGTCCCGAGAAGGTGTCGGCGAGCCTCGGGTTGGCTGAGATTGTTCTTCCTGGCATAATTTTCCGGGACATAGTGCTCCCAGAAATAATCATCATAGTACTTATCGAGAAGGGTGCCGTCCATATCGAGGAAAATGGTCTCGATCTCGGCCCAGGAAAAATCGGGAAGAACCCGATCCCCTACCTCAGGCTGCGTTAGGGATGAGTTTACTGAGTTCATGGAGTGTGGTTGCAATGGTGTCGAAGACATGTTCGGTGGAGGTTAAGGTGCCGCTGATAATGAGGCGTCCGTCCGGGGCGAGTTTTGGAGGGATGCGGTTTTTCTGTTTGGAACTTTTTACCAGAAAGTACATAAGCATTTCGGGGGAGAGGGGTGTGTCGTTCTGAAAGGTGAAAACCAGGCTCTCGCGGCCCTGTTCGAGTTTGGCGATGCGCAGGGCGGCCAATTCTTTTTTAATGGCGATGATGCGAAACAGGGTGAGGGTTTCAAAAGGCAGCACGCCGTAACGATCAACGAGTTCATCACGCAGGTCATCCTGGTTTTCTGTTGAGGAGTTGCTGAGTGCGGCCATGCGTCTATAGGTGATATAGCGCTGACTGGTATCCGGAATATATTTCTCGGGGATGTAGGCGGAGAGCTGGAGATTGACTTCCGGCTCAAGCTCTTCGAGGTGGGGCTTATCACTGAGATTCGCCTGGGCCTTGAGGTCAGCCACCGTTTTTTGCAGCAGATCAAGATACAGATCGTATCCGATAGCGGCGATATTGCCGCTCTGGGAAATCCCCAGCAGGTTGCCGCCGCCGCGTATCTGCAGGTCATTCATGGCGAGCTTGAAGCCGCCGCCGAGATCGTTGCAGTCCATAAGGGCTCGAAGTCGTTCTTTAGAATCCTTACTGAGGCCGTCGAGCGACGGCACGAGGAGATAAGCAAAACTCTGGGTACTCGAGCGCCCGACGCGGCCACGCAGTTGATAGATTTCCGCAAGGCCAAGCATATCGGCGCGGTTGATAATAATGGTGTTGGCGGAAGGGATGTCGAGGCCGGACTCGATAATTGTCGTGCTGACCAGGACATTAATCTTCTTGGTGACAAAGGAAACCATGATTTCCTCAAGCTCTTTGCCGGCCATCTGGCCGTGGGCCACGGCAATCTTAGCTTCCGGCACGAGCTTTTCTACCACCTTGGCCATCTGGTGAATCGAGCGAATCCGATTGTGGACGACGAAGACCTGCCCGCCTCGGCGAAGTTCTTTGCTTATTGCTTCCTTGATAACCAGTTCGTCGTAGTGGGCGACAAAGGTCTTGACCGGTTGGCGGTGCACCGGCGGGGTGGAGATTACCGAGAGGTCGCGAATAGACAGGAGCGACATCTGCAAGGTCCGGGGAATGGGGGTGGCGGTGAGGGTGAGAATATCCACTTCGGCCCGCAATTTTTTCAGCCTTTCCTTGTGCGCTACGCCAAAGCGGTGCTCTTCATCAATAACCACCAGCCCGAGGTTTTTGAATACCACGTCTTTCGAGAGGAGGCGATGGGTGCCGATAACGATGTCGACGTTGCCTTGGGCCAGATCTCGCAGGATTTTTCGCTGTTCTGAAGGGCTGCGGAAGCGGTTGAGGCAGGCAATATTGACCGGAAAACCCTGTAACCTTTCGGCAAAAGTCTTGGCATGCTGCTCACCGAGAACGGTGGTCGGCACCAAAATCGCCACCTGATAGCCATCTTCCACGACCTTGAAGGCGGCACGTACGGCAACCTCGGTTTTGCCGTAGCCGACGTCGCCGCAGACCAGGCGGTCCATGGGCCGGTCACTGGTGAGGTCGCTGATGACATCGTTTATCGATTGTGCTTGGCCGGGGGTCTCGTCAAAGGCAAAGGATTCTTCCAATTCGTGGAAAAGACGACCGGCCGGAGAAAATTGATTGCCTTCCCGCAACTCCCGTTTGGCATAGATATCGAGGAGCTCCTGGGCCACCTTCCACACCTCCTCTTTGACTTTGCTTTTGGTGGTTTTCCAATGCTGGGAGCCAAGTTTGTCGATCTTCGGTTCCCGTTCGGCGAGCCCCTGGTACCTGGTGAGCAGGTTCAGCCGGTCGACAGGCAGGAACAATTTGTCGCCGTCGCGGTACTCGATGGACACGAAATCGTTGATAATTGCCTGGAAAGTGACAGTTTCAAGGCCCCGGTAGATGCCCAGGCCGTGGTCGCGATGGACAACAATATCGCCTGCGTTAAGCTCAGTAAAAAGAAGAGGATCCTCTTTTTGCTTATGCCTCTTTTTACCGCCGAGGCGCATTTCGCCGAATAGTTCGCTTTCAGAAAGGAGGTGAAGTTGCAGGTCAGGCAGGGAAAAACCTTCGGATAAAGAGTGGTCGGTAAGATACAGGTGCTGAGCATTGCTTTCGCGACAGATTGTTTCAAGGTTAAGCGGCGGGGTGCATAGCTCGACGTGGTGCGAGTATTTACTTAACAGCTCGGCAAGATTTTTGGTGTGCCTAGGCGAACGGCAGCAGATAACCACCCGGTCGCCTTCATTTTGCCACTGGAAGATCTGTTCCGAGAGGGGGGCGAGGATACCAATTTTTGCGCGCTTGAGGGCAATTTCCTGTTTCAGGAGATGATGATTGCCGGCGTGAAAGGGAATAACCTGGTCGCTCGGCCCGGCAAAATCGGTGACCAGTATCTGTCGGAATTCGGCAAGCCGTTGCTGCATTTCTTGGTGTTCAACGAACAGTTCGGCTGGAGGGAGAGCGGGAGTTGATTGATCTTTTGAAGTTTGGAAATTTTTATAAATTCGTTCCAGGGAGAGGTTCATGCTCTGGTTGATGCCTTGTGGATCAACGAGGAGCAGAACGGAATTCTTCGGGACAAAATCGAGCACCGCCGAACTGGGACGACCATGGCCATGGTAAAACAACGGGAGAAAAAATTCCATCCCGGCAAAGCGTTGGCCGGTGGCTATCCGTTCGGCAATACGGGCGGTTTTCTCGCTGTCCCATTCGTATTTGGCAGCATATTCATGGAAAAGTCTTGCCGATTTTTTAAACATCTCCGGGGTGCTTGGGTCGAGGAGGATGTCTGTTACCGGGAGAAGGGTTACCTCGGCCATTTGTCCGGTCGAACGCTGGGTAAAAGGATCAAATGCCCTGAGGGATTCGATGGTATCGCCGAAAAAGTCGAGACGTACCGGGCCTTCATGAACGTTACCGTTTTCAAGAATGAAGGCTGGCGGAAAAATATCGATAATCCCACCACGCACCGAATAATCCCCGACCGACTGTGCCAGGGCTACCTTTTCATACCCCAGGTACTGGAGCTTGGTCAGAAGATCGTCCTGGTCGCAGTCCTCCCCGGCGAGAAGATATTCGGCGACTCGGGTAAGTAACGACTCCGGCATGATCCGCCGCAGCAGGGCCTCAATAGAGGTGACCATAATGCTACCGGCTGCGGTTTTCAGCCGGTAGAGTGTTGAAAGTCGGGTTGCGGCTATGCGTTGATCCGGCGATAGAGGGGTGTAGGGGGGTATTTCATGGCCGGGGTAGGTGAGTATCTGCTGGCTTGTGAAAAGGTTTAAATCCTGTTCAAAAATGGGGATAAGGTTTTCGTCCGGGACGATGACGCAACATGGCTGCTGCTCAGCCAGTCGAGTGGCGAGCCATGCCGGACTTGCGCCGCGCAGACCGGAAATGGATAAGGTGCGTGTCTCGGCGAACTGCTTGAAGAGAGTTTCTAGAATCATCAACAAAAGTGCCGGTTATGCGGATGCATAACCGGCAGCAGGCAAAGGATATTGAAAAGGTTGGGACTAGAAGTTGCCGCCGACGCTGAAGTCCCAGGCGGATTGGTCTTCGCCTTTTGTGGGGTCAAGATTATACCCCCAGACCAGGCGGAGCGGACCCATGGGGGAAAGCCAACGAACTTCCACGCCAGTGGCTGTTTTGAGAGAAGTACCACCCTCATCGCTGCCTTGATCGCCCCAGTTTTCGTCGTCATTGAGAGTCTGACCGGCATCAAAGAAGAGAACACCCATGAGTCCTTGGCTTTCAAGCAGCGGGAAGACGATTTCCGCATTGGTGTACCACATTTTGTCACCGCCGATACGTTCGTTGGTGATAGGATCGAGTGGACTGATCTTGGCGAATTTGAAGCCACGTACCGAGCTGAGACCGCCCAGATAAAAGCGCTCGTAAACAGGAAGCTGATCGGTTTCATTCTCGAAGACTTGTCCGGCAGCCAGATTAGCATGAAAGACAGTTTTCAAAGGCATGGGGAAATACCAGCCTGATGAGCCCTCAATTTTAGTGAACTCGGCATCGCCACCCAAAGGTCCACCGCCGTATTTGACACTGACGCTGTTGCGCGAGCCATCGGAGGCGCCATAACGCTTATTACGGGTGTCGCGAACCAGACTCATCTTGATGGCGCTGGTAATATGGAGGTCCACAGAGCTGCGGATGATAAAGGAAGCGTTTGGCGAGACATCGGTGAGATCAGTGTCGGTGTAGCTGTAATTGCCAAAAACCTGCCATTTTTCGAATATCGGATAACCGAGTCGTATGCCACCACCCACTGAGTCTTTAGTATAATCGTCATATTCGCGATTGGTGCTGAAGGCGTCCAAGCCCCAGGACAGCGGTGAATCGTTGAGGTGCGGATCGGTATATCCCAAATTGTATCTGTTGGATTCGGCGCTGACATTGGCGCTAAAAGAGAGGTTGTCACCTCGGCCGAGGAAGTTGTTTTCAGAGATCTGACCCATGAGTATGAGTTTGTCCGCCGAGCTGTAGCCGGCGCCGATGCTGAAGGTTCCCGTGCTTTTTTCCTTGACTTGGACGATGACGTTCATACGGTCGGGGTCAAGGGAAGGTTCGGGGGTGATGTTCACCTCCTCAAAATACCCAAGCCGCTGCAGGGCCTGGGTGCTTTGCCGCAAGGCCTTCGAATCGAATACCCCGCCCTCGGCGATACGCAGTTCCCGACGAATAACGTTGTCGCGGGTGCGACCGTTGCCCTTGATGGCAATCCTGTCGATGTACACCAGATTCCCTTTGGATACTTTCAAGGTCACATCCATGCGGTCGCCGGCCGGGGATTTGGTGGTAATGGGCCTGATACTGGCAAAGGCATAGCCGGATTCGGCATAATGATCGGTAAGGGCCAGCATATTGTCTCTGATTATCTGGCGGCTGACAAATTTTTCATCGCGAATGGTCAGCAAGGCAAGTATCGTTTCTTTATCGCCGATCAAATCACCTGTAACATCAACTGTTCCGACACGAAAACGCGGGCCTTCCTCAACGATGAAGTTGACGAAGAGCCATTCTTCTTTCTGGCTGATCTGCGGATCCCCTACCTTTGCCTCAAGATAGCCATTGTTATTATAAAAGCTGACAATTTTCTGGGTATCCTGATGAATTTTGTTCATATCAAGAAGACCTGTGTCGGTGAGCCAGGACATGAACCATTTTTCGCCGGTTTCAATCTCAGCAAGGAGTTCTTTATCAGTAAAGGTTGTATTGCCTTCGACACTGATTTCCTTGATGTAAATCTTCTGTCCTTCGTTGATGACAAAGCGCACATTGGCGCCTTTATCGTCCGGATAGGTGATTGTCGAGGTCACCTTGCTGTTGTAGAAGCCTTTTGTTTTATAAAGATTTTTAATTGCTTCCTCAGCCGCATTGATCTTTGTAGGATTAAGGATGAAGCGCTCTTTGATGTTGGCTGCTGCCTTGACATCATCTTCCTTGAGCTCATTGACGCCTTCATAAACAACTGAATTAATCACAGGTTTTTCAATTACCCGGAATATAATCTTTTTCCCTTGCGGGGTATCCTTGACGTCGATCTGCACATCGTTGAAGAAACCCATTTTGTAGATTTCCTTCAAATCGTTACGCAGGCCGGTTTGACTGTAGGGGTCACCAACCTTTGTGAGGATTTTGCTCAATATGGCACCTGAATCGATGCGCTGGTTACCTTCTGGAGCGATGGATGCAATGCGTAACTCCCGTCCGAGGTGGTTTGCCATCTCGCTGACGATTTTGCCCAGGGCACCTTTGAGGTCGGCAACTGAATCAGCCGTTTGGAAGAAGAAAATTGGATTGCTGGGAGAAAGGAGGTCAAACAGCTTAATATCGATACTTATCTTGCTGCCGATGAGCGTCAAATCGCCGGCGGCCATATTGTCCGAGCCGGTTTTTTCGGCAAGTTCTTTGAGGATTTTAGCAGAAGGAGGCCAAGTGCCCTGATAGTTAGCGAGTTTTTCGGCGTCATTTCGAGGAATCAGGGTGATGTTCGTTGCGCCAAGGGCGGTTTGCAGTTCACTATCAGCTGTGTTCTGAAGCATTTTTGCATCAGTTGGACTATGGACATTCAGTGGCAGAAAGCTGGTTTTCTGGCCGGCGGACCATGCCGGCAGGACCTGAAAAAATACGAGCAGTAACAACAGAGCGAGGCGATACGTAAGAGAAAGCTTTGCCGGAACGTTACGGACTATTTTTCTGGACACAGTCATAGAGCACCTTCCTGTAAATGACCACACACCCGGTTGAAAGTAATTGCTGACAATCTTCAGGCTGGTAGGCTAACTTGTTGGTATTTAACGGCTAAAAAGAGTGACAGAATTGTCTGGCACCAAGTATGACAAAAAAACTTGCGTATTATGCCATGTTTCTCGGCAATTGCAAAGCATGCTTGTGGGTATGAGGGAAAAATGTAGGAAAAGAGCAGTATCATGCGTTTTCGACAATTATCGCCTGTGCTTGGGCCAGAGGTATTGAAAAGAACCCCGTTTATCAGGATTGGGAGAATGTGATGAAGGCTGTAACGCAGCTGGTAAGAGACTTTATGCAGCTTCTTTTTCCTCCGGTGTGTGCGGTCTGTCGGGTAAGGCTTAATACTTGCCGGCAGGAGAGCTTCTGCATCCGATGCCGTGACAATATCGGCTACCTCATGCAACCTGCTTGCCGAGTCTGCGGCATGGAACTCGTTGGCGATGACAACCGGGAGTATCTCTGCGGAGAATGTCTGCGCACCCCACCGGCCTTTAGCCTGGCCCGCTCTCTGGTTCGATATGAACCTGCCGTTCAGCAGCTGGTACAAAGGTTGAAGTATGCTGGAGACACCTCGGTTGCCAGCGGAATTTCCACCATAATCCGTGGCCGCAGTTTGGTGGAGTTTGCCGACTGTGACTGGATTATCCCGGTTCCGCTGCATGTAGAACGACACCGCACTCGGGGGCTCAATCAGGCGACGCTTCTTGCCGGCTTGTTTTTTCCTGAGAAGCGACAGTTGGTTCGTTCCGACTGGTTGATAAGGGTTCGCAATACGACACCACAGACCAGGCTCGGCGGCCCTGCGCGTCGGAAAAATCTCCGGAGTGCATTTGACGTTCGTCCTGTCCATCAATTGGCGGGGGCAATGGTCTGTCTGGTTGATGATGTTTATACCACGGGCACGACGGTTGGTGAGTGCGCCAAGGTCCTTGTACTTCATGGTGCGCGTGGGGTGAAGGTTCTTACCCTGGCAAGGGTGGCAGTGCCACAACGTGGCAGGATTGGATAAGCGACAAAGAAATTTTCAACGATTTTTTTGTTGGTGACATGAAAGCCGCGAAATGACAAGAGTAGACCGGAAATGATAGTGAAAAATTAAGTAATATTGAGAAAAATATAGAAAAATAGAGAAATATTGAATTAAATGATTCTCTAAAATTGTTGATAACTTTGTGAATAGCGGCGTAAGGGTGCCTTTTGTCGGGGGAAAACATGGTTGCCAGGCAAACCTATGAAAACCAAGGGCTATAGGCGGCAGACATGTGCTGCTTCAGTGAATCCGAGGGGTGTAGAAGGGTGTGTATAAATAGTTGCCTAGAAAAGAAAATATCTTGTAACCGCCTTTGACTGAGAAAAGGAATTGGAGTTAATTGCCGGCATGAAAATTACATGTCCGGTGGTTCTACGCAACACTTCGGCAAGATGAGAGTATAAGGCTATTGAACAGCCAATTCCAAGCAACACTTAGGGCACACGACCAATGATATAAGGCGTCTCAATTGCCTCATTTGGTTGATTTTTGTATTTTTGTATCACAAGGTGAAGGGGAATGTATGGTTTGGGAGAGGGTTAAAGAAAGTTTAAAAGAGTCGTTGGCGGAAAATATTTTCTCGCTGTGGATAGAGCCGATAGAATATATGCAGATAAAAGACGACAGCCTCTATCTCACAAGTCCGGATAGATATTTCAGTGCCTATATCCGGCAGAATTTTCTCCATGTCATAACGGATAAACTCCGGGAAAACGGGTTGCCGGCCCTCAAGGTGGTTTTCTGTGAGGGATCCAAGCCGAAGGAAACAGTCAGATCGACAAAAACACTCGTTGGCACGCCGATGCGGCTCCCTCATCTTCCTGAAAACAATTCGCAAATAAAGTCACTGCATCCCAAATATACCTTTGACGAATTTATGGTTGGCGAGAGTAATATCCTTGCCGAATCGGCGTGTCGGTCGATGATCAATAAGGACGGTATGTTTGGGCCATGTCTCTATATTAATAGTGATACCGGTCTTGGTAAAAGCCATTTGACCCATGCAGTTGCCCATCAGATCTTTGCCGAATCACCGATGACACGGTTGCATTATCTGACCGCAAAACAGTTCTCGGCGGAGATGGTGCGCGGCATTCAGCACAACTCCATGGACGAATTCAAACGCAAATATCAGGATAATTGTGATATCCTCCTGGTTGAGGATGTCCATGCCCTGACCGGGAAGAAGAAGACCCAGGAAGAGCTGAACGATATTCTTGATATCCTGATAAAATCGGGAAAACGGGTCATTCTCACTGCCAACCGCCCACCGCGTGATTTGATCGGGATTGATGACGAGTTCCGCTCACGGATGACTTCCGGACTGGTGACCACCATTAAAGCCCCGGATATCAATACCCGTTACCGCATTGTCGAAAAGAAGGCCCTGACGCAGCAACTGGTGCTTGATGAAGAGTTGATCGGCTATCTGGCCAACAATGTGCGGGGTGATATTCGCAAAATCGAATCAGCGCTGATCGCCGTCCGGGCCAAGGCCTGCCTTCTCGGCGGACATGTGGATATAGATCTGGTGCGTGAGGTTGTTTCCTCTATTATAGGGGTAAATCAAATGCTTACCACCCTGACAATCGGTGAATTGGTGAGCGGTCAGTTTAAAGTGAGCCTTGAGGACTTAAGGTCTCGCTCGCGTAAAAGATCGATAACATTCCCTCGTCAGGTTGCCATGTACCTGTCTCGAAAGTATACCGAAGAATCGTTATCGGATATTGGTAAGACCTTTAACCGTGATCATTCTACAGTACTGCATGCCATCAAGGCTGTTTCCACGCAGGTGGTGCGGAACAGTTCGGTCGGTGCTCAACTCGAAATTCTCGGTAACAAGGTGAAGCA
>JAABQY010000100.1 GCA_011391225.1 Desulfobulbaceae bacterium
CATGCTGACCCACTACGACAAGCATTCTCCAGTCGGCGCCTTTAATGCTTTCGGCAAGCTTGAAGTCATCCCTGCGGAAATGCAGGAATTGGTCGCCCGGTCATTCTATTTTAATCGCGAGACGAGCGGAGCCTTTGATATAACCGTCAAGCCGATCATAGATCTGTATAAGGCCAGTTTTGCCGATAATAAGCAGCCGACCGAGGCTCAAATTGACAACACCTTAAAAATTGTCGGTTGTGAAGATCTGCACTATCAGCGTGGGGCGCTGGTCTTCGGGAAAAGTGATATGGCCATCACCCTCGATGGTATCGCCAAAGGTTATATTACTGACAAAGCCTCCGAGGTGTTGAGAATGAACGGGGTGGTCAATCATCTCATTAATGCCGGTGGTGATATTCGTGTCAGTGGTTCGGCTGCCCAAGGCAAAGCCTGGACGGTTGCGGTGCAGGATCCAGCCAAACGGAGAGAGTATCCGGAAGTCATCACCATGCGCGACGGGGCGATTGCCACCTCAGGCAGTTATGAGTGCTATTATGATAAAGAAATGCTGTTTCATCACATCGTTGACGGACGTACCGGGCTTTCACCGCATCTGTCTAAGAGCGTAACCGTCATGGCTCCGACAGTTATGGATGCCGATGCTTTAGCTACCGCCGTTTTTGTCATGGAACCGACAGCCGGTGTCGAGTTTATCAACCGACACACCGATTACCAATGCTTTATCATCGGTAAAGAAGGGGAAATCACCAGTTCAAAAGGATGGAACGTTTAGATACAGATTGTTTACCTTCATATAATAAACAAGAAATCTGCAAAAGGCACTTGTACCCCTTGTTGGGGTGCCAGGTATTTGTTGCTGCACCACTTCTGTTTTTCGCGAAACGGGGAGAAATTCTTATAGGAATTTGCTCCCCGTTGGTTTTACATATATCCTGATAATTGACCTTGCCAAGATCATCGCCCGCAATTCGTAACTGCTCTGAAGGGTTTCCGAAATTCGCCACTGGTGATAAAAAAATAAAATAACGGCTGCCGTTGTCAATTCTTGAAATCTGTTGAATCGAGATTGTATTTCTTGCTCTTATACTGAATCGCCCGACGGCTGATTCCCAGCAGTTCCGCCGCATCTTTTTTTATGCCTTTGGTTTGTCTCAGGGCTCGAATAATTGCCTCTTTCTCACTTTGGTCCATAGAGAAATCATCATCACCTAAAAATATATCGGCAAGAGGGTTTGTATCAAGTTGCAGATCTTCGCGAAGAATCTGGTTGTTATGACAGAGGATGATGCCGGTTTGCAGGGCGTTTTTCAGTTCCCTGACATTGCCGGGCCAGGAGAGAGTCTGTAACCATTGCAGGGTTTTCTCAGGTAAGTCGATATCGGGGATGGCATTTTCTTTGAGAAAGCTCTCGATAAATAGGTGCGCCAGTGCCGGGATGTCTTCGCGCCTTTGACGGAGCGGAGGGATGTGCAGGGTGACAACCTTGAGACGATAGTAGAGATCCTGGCGGAATTTTCCGGCCTCGACGGCAGCCTTGAGATCGGCGTTGGTGGCGGCTATTACCCGGCAATCAACGGATTTCTCTTTGATGGCCCCGACCTGGCGGATAGTTCTCTCTTCGAGAAATCGCAGCAGCCGGCTTTGCATTTCGGCAGAAATATTGCCGATTTCATCAAGAAACAGAGTGCCACCGTGCGCTGCCTCAATGAGTCCTTTTTTGTCCTGAATGGCGTGGGTGAAGGAGCCTTTGACGTGGCCGAAGAGCTCGCTTTCAAGAATACCGGGCGGTGTAGAACCGCAATCGACAACAATATAGGGGGCGTCTTGTCGGCCGCTTGCGCTGTGAAGTTGTTTGGCGATGCATTCCTTGCCAACGCCGCTTTCGCCGAGAATGAGGACGTTGGCATTGCTTGCCGCCACCTTTTGCAGCATTCCATGGAGTTCCAGCATGGTCGGACTCGAACCCCAGACAAATCCCTCGTCCTTACCTTGCTCCTGAACCGGATATTGCGGGCGGGAGAGAATCGCCTGAATCTTTTTAACCAGATCTTTGCCATCAAAGGGTTTGGTGAGGTAGTCAACGGCACCGGCTTTGACGGCATGCACCGCATCGGGAATAGTTCCGTAGGCGGTGAGAAAGATAACCGGCAGGCGGGGATGGCTTGTCCTGGCATGGCTCAGCAGTTCAATGCCGCTCATTTTTGGCATCTTCATGTCCGAGACGAGAATATCTATCTTCCGACTTTTTAAGATTTGCAGCGCCGCAGGACCATTCCCTGCCTCATGGACCACAAAGCCTGCGGCGCACAGTCGGGCATCAAGAACTTCTAGGATGCTGGGATCGTCATCAACGATCAGGATATGTCTTTCCTCGCTCATAAAGGTTTTTTCTTCTCCTGCAGGGTTTCATCAATAACCTCAAGCTCTTCAAGTTGTTTCTGCAGGTTATCCACGGTGGCACTCATTTGCATAATCTTTTTCCTCTGATTGGTTATGACACTGTTTTTTTGTTTGGCAAGGTGGGCCTGTTCAAGGTTTTTCTTTTGCATACGCTCAAGTTGGACTTTCAGGGCAACGATGAGTAGGTGGTGATTTTCGCTGAGAGGGTAGTCGCCTTTTTCGCTGTCCCACTTCTCGAGGTTCCCGAGGGCCTCGGCCACCTGGGTGTCGGAGTTGGCCAGGATCAACTGGGTGCAGGCGAGACCATATAAGGCAGAACTTCGGTCTTCCGGAGCCAGGGCGGTTTCATAGTCATGTTCGTATTCAAGAAGGGCGCCGGCAAAATCTTCATTCAGAAAGACCGTCTCGGCAACACTCTGGCGCGGTGCTATTATGGGTTCGGGCGGGGCTGCTGGCTCGGGTGGCTGAGCGCATGAGCTGCAAAGCAGGCAAACGGCGACAAGAAAGACGCCACCCCATGGTTTCAATGCATTCACAATGGGCACGTATATGTTTGTAAGGATAGGCATGGGCTTCTATTTCAAACAGTGCTTGATGCATTCAAAGAATGCGTGGGAAGGGTGAAGGAAAAGGTGCACCCCACCCCAAGGTTGTCGGCCACCTCAATATGTCCAGCGTAACTGGTAACAATTCGACGACTGATGGCCAGGCCTAGACCAACACCATCGAGATGTCCGCGGACATCTTTTGTCCGGTAATACTTAGTAAATATAAGCGATTTTTCATCATCGGCAATCCCCGGGCCGGTATCGGAAACATGAAAGAGGAGAAACTTCTTTTTCTTATCCCGCTCCCAGGAGAGCGTTACTTCGCCACCCTCCGGGGAATACTTAACGGCATTGCCGATAATGTTGACGAACACCTGCTGGATTTCTTCACGCACGCCGAAAAGTTGCGGACAGTCGTCAAAATCAGCCATTTGAATAGTCACCTTTTTCTTTTCGGCGGATGCAGAAAATAGTTCGGCGCTGTTGACCAACAAACTTTTGGTGTCGATGTGCAGAGAGTTGGTTTTGCGAGTATCCATTTCGAGTACGCTTACGTTGAGCAGATAATTGAGCAGCTTATTGATCCGCTTTATTTCAACGCTGGCAATTTCGAGAAATTTTCGCTGCTTATCGTTAATGCTCCCAAAGACCTCCTCGACGATCATGTTCACCGATTCATGGATTGACGAAAGGGGGGTGCGTATTTCATGGCTGAGTGTGGCTATGAACTCCGTCCTAATAGTCTCTTCTTCGTTGAGTTGGCGGCCCATTTCATTAAAGGCCATAGCCAATTCATTGAACTCATCGCCGCCTTTGAGGCGGATCGGTTCTTGCGGCGTATCAAAAGAAATCCCCCGCAACCTGTCGGTCAGGGTTTTAAGAGGAGAGAAGATCGCTCGGGAAATGTACCAGACACCGATACAGCCGACGAAAATGCTTAGGCAGAAACCCAGAAGACCGTTTCTTGCGTTTAGTCTACTTGCTTCGTTCAGTTCTCGCAAGGCAAGTTCAATTTCCTGCTGATTTGCCTTCTTAGCGCTACTGATTCTCTCCACCCACAGGGCCAGGACCTGGTCCGTGACCCATTTGGCGCCGCTCTCGGAAGGACTGTCGACTGAGGCAAATTCACTAAGGTGGCGTTGATAACTGTCCGCCAGATCTTGCCAGGTCTGCTGGCTTTTTCCGGACGGATCGGAGAGCAAAACTGCATGTCGCAGGGCGCCTTCAAAGCTGCTTCGAGATTTCTCAAAATATTCAGAATAACGCTTTTTTTTCAGGAGATTGAGCTTTTTGCTGTTGGCATCCATGTCGAGAAGGCTGGTCTGGAGGATTTCAGCCAGTTCGGCGACTCTCGTGTTTTTACCGACAATTCGCTCGGTACTATCAACTATTTTCTGAACATTGGCCAAGAGAACGAAGACCGTTCCGGAAAAGATTAGAAAAAACAGGAAGAAAATGAGAGCAAGCTTTTGTTTAATGCCTGTTTTCATAGCCATTGCACCATTGTTGGTTCTGTGAGGTTTTTAGAAGTTGTTAAGAAATATTGGCCATTTCAATACATTTCGTTACAGCTCCGTATGCCGACCTGAGGGGGGTGTTCTATCAATAATTGCCAACCAATGGATACTAGCAAACCGCATACCAGCTGTCATCATGAGAGTAATGACTCGGGTTGATTGTTGCAGACGACGTGGATTGGTTAATTCACGGCAAAAATTTGCAGAGATTGGGGGAATGTTGGCCCTAATATCTGGCAGCTGAAAGAAGAAAAATGGGTAATATTTGCACAGACCTTTGGAAGCAAAGCCTACTTTTGCTCAATACGGTCTGGCAATAGACAACCAGTAACAAACTCTGGTTTACGGATTACCATAGGTGTCGGTGCGGGCATGTGTCTTTAAGGTTGAAGCGAAAGGCGGTGTTTAGGCTATGAGAGCTGCGAGTTTTGCAGTCACCATTTATCAAACAATTCATCCTACCCCTTTCTAGCCAGTGCCGGTGTTCTTTCCACTTGGGTCATGAAGATTTTTATGGTATGGCTGATACCTAGCAAAGACACTGAATTGCCTTTCAGGGTGCCCGCTTCTCCCTGGAACTCAGTTTTCACCTTCATCCTTTCACATACAGAACATGCTATGCTTCACAAAATTGTCTCCCATCTGCTGCTGGGAATGATCCTTTTACCGTCTATAACTGGCGCCGGCCCCGGCCCCCAAGGACAACATCAAAACACTGGGGTAACCGTGGAAACTCCGGCACCGCCGAGATTTGTGGCGAAAGGGACGGAAATTTTTGATCTCAAGCGCTCCGCCCCGGTCTTTTTTCGCGGCATCGGATATTCCCCCTATATGACCAATGAAACTCCCCTGCGTGGCGATCCTCCGGGCAACGATGACCGCTATCAGGAGCATCTCGGCCTGATGCAGGCCATGGGTGTTGACTATCTTCATGTCTTTCCGATGAAAATGCCGCCGAAGTTCTTTGCTGCCCTAGATAAAACCGAGATGATGTATGGCCAGGATATCTGGATCTGGGCCTA
Source organism: Desulfobulbaceae bacterium (assembly GCA_011391225.1). GTDB lineage: Bacteria > Desulfobacterota > Desulfobulbia > Desulfobulbales > Desulfocapsaceae > Desulforhopalus_A. Next base: position 5,491 of record JAABQY010000100.1, read on the forward strand.
CGAGGAAGACTTCCTGGCTGAGCCTTTCTTTGCTAAGACCATGGAAGATATCAAGGCTGTCATCGATCATGTGTATAAAGTCGGACGTCCCGACCGGCTGGTGTTGTTTTCCGTGGGCGATGAACTGCAGGCCGATTCAGTGGTTCGAACCGACACCCGCCATCCCGAAGTGCGTAGCTTTAAGGGGAAACACCTTGAAGTAACCAACCGGACACCTACGGAAATCGCCATGACCCGCCTGATCGATGGGGCCATGGAGTATGAATTGAGCAAATACGGCCAACGGCATCTCTATTGCCACACCAGTTGGACGCATATCGGCCCGATCACCGACCGCCCGGATATCGAGGTGCCGAAAGAAAACGCCATCAATCCTAACCTAGGTGATCTGGTTTGCCTGAATATCTATACTTATGCCAGGGGTGTGCGCACCTCGCAGCCCGGTTCGGTGACCGGCACCAGCTATCAGGGCTATCTTGAGGATCTTGCTGCCCAGTCGGCCAAACCGATTTTCATCACTCAGGTCGGTCTGTCCACCTCACCATTTGAGCCGAAGCCGTGGGTTCCTGGTTTCGGCGGACATAAGGTGGAAGATGTGCCTCAGGCCTTCACTGCAATCTGGCAGGATATACGCACAGCCAAAGGCAAGGAAAAGTTCTGCGGCGTCTCCTTTTTTGAACTGCAGGATGAATGGTGGAAGAGCGGCGAGGATCCAACCGACTCAACCCGCCATGAAATAGGCGATCCCGAAGAGTGGTTCGGCCTTTATGAGGTTGGCGTCGATCTCCGCCTGGTGCCGAAAGGGAAGATCCCCGAGACACTCGGTAATCTTTATAAAAATAGATGAGTTGAATTATCTGTGGCTTTTCTCACCCACATACTGCAAAGATATTACCATGCACCGGCCATGTTGCGAGCGGTGCATGGTAATCAACTGTCAATAAAAAATGGCGGCCGAAAACCAATTTCCGGCCGCCCATCCAAGCCATTTACGCCGCTTCAAGAGCCTTGATCCGATCCTCAAGAGGTGGATGACTCCTGAGCAGCATGGCCATGCCGCCGGTCTTTGGCCTGATACCAAAGGCGGCTACCTGATCGGGGAGATGCGAGGGTTCATGGTGGACCTGGAGCCGACGCAGAGCGCTGACCATTTTCTCCTTGCTGGTCAGATATGCCGCGCCCTTATCGGCGGTGTATTCCCTTTTTCGCGAAAACCACATGACAATGATCGAGGCGAAAAGTCCGAGCACGATTTCCAGTACGATGGTTACCGCCATGTAGCCTAAAAATCCGAGCCCGCCACCTTCCTCGTCGCTGCTCAGGAAATTGTTGATGACATTAGCGACAAGTCGTGACAGCAGGATGACAAAGGTGTTCAATACCCCTTGGATCAAAGCCAGGGTGACCATATCGCCGCAGGCAACATGGCTGATTTCATGGGCCAGCACTGCTTCGACCTCATCTTTCGACATGTTCTGCAGGAGCCCGGTAGAGACTGCTACCAGAGCGTCATTCTTCTTCATCCCCGTGGCAAAGGCATTCAAGTCTGGAGAATCATAGATCGCCACCTCCGGCATGCCGATTTCAGCCTGTTCGGCCATCCGTCGTACGGTGGTATAGAGCCACTGTTCCGTTGGATTGCTGGGATTGACTATAACCCGTGCACCTGTTGATTTTTTAGCGATCCATTTCGACATGGCCAGGGAAATAAATGAGCCTCCCATGCCAAATATTGTCGCCATCACCAACAATCCCGCGGTGCTCCGGGAGTCGACCCCGAGAATACTCATTACTATGCCGAGCAACACGACGATGGCGAGGTTTGTTGCCAAAAACAATACAATTCTAAACACGATGACCCTCCATTGTTTTGATTAATTTTGTTGGTTCTTCATTGTGAATTCTTTGGAAAAATCTGATTTCATTAAGGTTTCCTTTTTACGCTTGGAGTTTGGTGCTGAGTGTTCTCCTGTAAAATAAGTCTCATTTTTGGTGCTCTTCCAAAACATATTTGTCTAAATATAGAAGAGAAATAATAGCAATGATGATAGCTATAGACAAATAGATAATGTAGGAAAAAATATTGGAGATAATCGAAACCAGCTGAGGGATGGCATAGTTCTCATCAAATTGTCACCCACCGTTTCGTCCGCATATGCCTGTGGTTCGTAGGGTTTGAAAGCGTTTTAGCTTGACAGCTAAAAGCTTTTTTGATTACCCATGACACTCTAGTCCTTTTCAGCAGGCGCTGTGGTATGGGTGACCCTCTGACTGCTGAAAACAGTGCATCATCGCAAGGGGAGACTGTTCTGTAAAAAAATGATCGAACTCATTGACATCTGTCGGACCTTCGCCGTTGGCGGCCAGGAAGTGCGGGCCATGGACCATGTGTCTTTGACCATCGGTGCGGGCGAATATCTGTCGATCATGGGGCCGTCGGGTTCGGGGAAATCGACCCTTCTTAATATCATAGGCCTTCTCGATACCCCGAACAGCGGCACCTACTCACTTGACGGCCGCGACGTCACCAGCCTTCGTGACGAAGAGTTGGCGGCAATGCGAAGTCTGAAGATCGGTTTTATCTTCCAGTTTTTTCACCTCATCCCAAGGTTCACTGCTACAGAGAATATCGAATTGCCACTCATGCTCGCCGGGGTACCGATCAAGCGGCGGCGCGAGCGCAGCGCCGCCCTTATCGACAGCTTCGGCCTCGGCAATCGGCGGCATCACCACCCGGACGAGCTGTCCGGCGGGCAGCGGCAGCGGGTAGCCATTGCCCGGGCGGTCATCAACCAGCCGGCCGTGCTCCTCGCTGACGAACCGACCGGCAATCTTGATCGTAGTTCCGGGGCGGAGATTATCGAATTGCTTGAAGAGCTTAACCAGGGCGGCCAGACCCTGGTGATCGTCACCCATGACCCGGAGATTGGCGAGCGGGCCGGGCGCCGTGTCCGGGTGGTGGACGGTAGGCTTGCTTCGGATAGTGGCGGTTGACCATGCGACCCCTTGACACTGTTCGCTATGGGCTTAGCAGCCTTGGCAGCAACCGGGTGCGCACTGCCCTCATGCTCTTGGCCATGAGCATTGGCGTTGCGGCTGTGGTGTTGCTCACCGGCATCGGCAACGGGGCAAGGCTGTATATTGTAGATAAGTTTGCAGCTCTTGGCACGAATCTTGTCATTGTCATCCCCGGTCGCTCGGAAACCGCTAATAATACCCCGGCCACCCTGATTGGTGAGACGCCGCGCGACCTGACGCTCGAAGACGCCCTGGCAACCATGCGCAGCGAATTGGTGCATCGTGTTGCCCCCTTGAATATCGGCGAACTCAATGCGGTACGCCAGGGACGGGAGCGGCAGGTGCCGGTGCTCGGCACCACCGCCGCCTTTCTCGATATCCATCACTTGAACATTGCCCGGGGCGCCTCCCTGCCCGAAGAGGATTGGGACATAGCCAGACCGGTCTGCGTTCTCGGTTCGAAGGTTTACCAGGAATTGTTCGGTCGGGAACCAGCCCTCGGGGAATTGATCCGCCTGGGCGGTTACCGCTGCCGGGTAGTGGGCGTCCTGGCTACGGAAGGGAGATCGCTGGGTTTCGACACCCAGGAACTCGTTATAGTGCCGGTGGCCTTTGCCCAGATGCTCTTCAATACCAGCGGCCTGTTCCGCATCCTCGTCGAGGGCAAAGACCTGCAGTCATTGGCCCGCTTGAAGAAGCACATCGTCGGGACAATCGCCAATCGCCATTACGGCGAAGAGGATGTGACCATCATCACCCAGGACTCGATCCTTGCCACCTTTGACAAGATCCTCAGGTCGATGACCCTGACGGTTGCCGGAATTGCCGCGATCAGCCTGGTGGTGGCCGGAATCCTCATCATGAATGTTATGCTCATGTCGGTGGCGCAGCGCACCGCCGAGATCGGACTGTGCAAGGCACTCGGGGGAACCCGTGGCCACATCATGATGATGCTGGTATGCGAGGCGCTTCTCCTTTCGACCATCGGCGGGATTCTCGGGCTTCTTCTTGGTTTTGCCGGGGCCTGGGGTATTGCCCAGATATATCCTGAGCTGACGACGACCCCGCCGCTCTGGGCTGTTGCCGCCGCCATGGCGGTTGCCCTCGGCACCGGCCTGATTTTTTCCCTCCTGCCTGCCGGCAGGGCGGCACGACTCGATCCGATTCGCGCCCTGGCCAGGCACTGAAGGAGGAGGGATGCGACCCAGCGATCAACTGCATTTTATCACCACCTCTATTCGCGCTAAACCTCTGCAATCCTTTCTCACCGGATTGGGTATTGCTGTCGGTATTGCCGCCGTCATTCTTCTCACCTCTATGGGTGAAGGCTTGCAGCGTTTTGTCGTTACCGAGTTCACTCAGTTCGGTGCCAACCTGATTGCGGTCAACCCCGGCAAGGTCACCACCATGGGCACGACCCTCGGTGTTCTCGGCTCAGAACGGCTGTTGACTCTTGAGGATAGTGAGGCCCTGCGCCGTCTGCCCCAAGCCGAGGCAGTGGTGCCGATGGTCCAAGGTAATGTTGAGGTCAGTGTCGAGGGGAGGACGAGAAGGATCACCCTTTACGGTGTCGGCGCCGAGATGGACCGGGCCTTTCGCATGCAGGTGGGCAGCGGCCGATTTCTGCCGCCGGACGATCCGCGTTTGGCCAGGCCCTTTGTCGTGCTTGGCGACAAGGTTGCCCGCGAGCTTTTTCCCGGAGAGAATGCCCTCGGCAGGCGGGTGCAGATCGGCAACCAGCCGGGCCGGGTCCTCGGCGTCATGGAACATAAAGGTCAGATTCTCGGCTTTGATATGGATGATAGCGTGTATATCCCGGCGGCCAGAGCCCTTGATCTTTTTGGCCGGGAGGGGCTGATGGAGATCGATGTCCTGTATCGGGATGGCTACCAGGCTGAAGAGGTGGTCGCCGCCATTCGCAGGATTCTCGTCAATCGCCACGGCCAGGAGGATTTCACCGTTACCACCCAGCAGCAGATGCTCGATGTTCTCGGCTCGGTGTTGTCCATGTTGACGGTTGCAGTCGGAGCCCTCGGGGGGATTTCCCTTCTGGTCGGCAGTGTCGGGATTTTCACCATCATGACTATCGCCGTCCGCGAGCGTACCGCCGAGATCGGCCTGCTCCGCGCCGTCGGTGCCTCGCGCCAGCAGATTCTTATCCTCTTTCTTCTTGAGGGTACCTTTCTGGCGGGCCTCGGCGGCGCTGCAGGCCTTGCCGTCGGCTTCTTCTGCGCCACGCTGATCCATGCCTTTGTGCCACTTCTCCCTGTGCATACTCCCTGGAGTTTTGTTTTTTTTGCTGAAATCCTCTCTATGCTCATAGGTATTGTCACCGGGATAATCCCGGCACGTCAAGCGGCAAGGCTCGATCCCGTCGAAGCATTACGTTCGGAGTAAGTAAGAGGCCTTGATGAAACAGTGGTCATCTCCCTTTCATCCTGCCTTTGGCAACGCATAAACTTGGCCCCGGATCGGGTCATGACCACACCATTAAGAGTTATTTTTGCCGTTATACTCCCGGCGGCCAAGACCTTGAGCGGTTTCTTCGTTAACCTCGTCCTGCCACCCATTGCGGGTGTTTTCCTGCCGATCGAACCGAGTGCTGTAAGGCTTGATGTCGAGAAGTGGTGTGCC
>JAABQY010000101.1 GCA_011391225.1 Desulfobulbaceae bacterium
CACGTTTTGCTTGAAGCTTTTTGAGCTGGGCATAAGCAAGGCCGGCCTCACCTATCGCCAGGCCAAGGAAACCGGCTTTGATCCGGTTTACGGCGTGGTGTCCCAGGCCGATCACGCCCATTTTTACCCGAGTTCGGAGCTTATCTATATTTCTCTCCTGGCCGATCGCGGATCGCGGAAAATCCTCGGCATTGAGGCAGCGGGGAAAAACGGCGATGCGGTCAAGTCGCGGGTCGACACCGTCGCCGTGCTCCTCGGTCACGGTCTGAATGTCGACGAGGTGTGCAGTCTGGAAACGGGATACGCGCCACCATTTGCCTCGGCCATGGATGTTATCAATAATGCCGGAAACGCCCTCGATAACATTCTCGCCGGGGGCAATCGGCCGATCGACGCCGCCGATTTTCTCTACGAGTTTGCTCACAAATCAACACGGATCATCGATGTCAGGGGTGAAAAAGAGGCAGCGCCATTCAAGGCAAAATATGGCGCAAGGTGGCTGAACATTCCCCAGGACCAGTTGCGCCGAAGGTATATCGAGATTCCCGGCAATGAGCCGTTTTTTTTAATCTGCGATACCGGTCCCCGCTCCTACGAGGCCCAGGTCTTTCTTGGTTCACGGGGCATCACCAACACCCGCAACATTCAGGGCGGCTTTGCCATGATCAAGGTTACCGATCCAGCCTTTCTGTAAAGACCGGCGCCCGGAGCGCCGTGGTTTTCTGGAAAATCGGAGTGCGTGTCAATGAACAGGTGTTTCGGCCGGTTTTTCGGTGACGGCCGCCTGAGGAAAATGGCGGACCTCCCCTTCAAGAGTGATAATTGTCCAATTGCCTAGAGAGTCGCAGGCCTTGATAAGGCACTCGATTGCCGCCTCGTCTTTCAGGGCCAACTGACAAGATTCATCGATGTTTTTCCCGGTGATGGAAGTGAATTGTCTGGTTGTAGCAAGAAGCTTGAATTCACTGATCGCTTTTTCAAAGATGAGGATTCGTTCGAATTCCTCTGGATCAATCTCCTTGATTTGTTGGCGCAATGTTTCGATTTCCGCTCTTTTTGCGGCAATCAGAGTCACAGTTTTTTCCATTTCCGCCCGCTGCTCGGTGGGAATGGAGAAAAGAATCTGTTTTTGGATTTCAATATCGGCCTCGATGTAATTAATTTTTTTCAGCAAATCTTGGGTTTTCGACATGAAGGTTCCCTTGCGGTGGTAGGTAAAAGTGTGTGGACGAGGTGAGCAGCCTATTCTTTTTGGAGCCGGCGTGGCAATTTCGCGTGGTAATTGTCTTTTAAAAAGGTGAGAAAATCCTTGGTGGCATCAAAACGGCCTTGCCGATAATACACCTCGGCGGGAGGTGCATCGGTTGTGTCACAGGTTCTCAAAATTTCTGCCTGTCGTTCGTTAAGTACCTGGTAAAGATCAAGAAGATAACTATAGGCCATGTTCGAATCACCAATCAATAATAGATATAGTTTTTAAGATCGATATTTTCCTGAAGATATTTACGTATCCACTGCAGTTCTTCAAGCTTTCCCCGGGCATAAGCGGATGTGACTTGATCGCCAAGTTTAGCTTCCCTTTCTGCCTCAAGGATCTTGGCGCTGAGATACGTATGGATCTCAACTGAAAAATCGTTCGGCATGAAAAACTCCGTATTGAACTTTCATTATCGATCTATCTCCCAAAGGTTTGCCGACAAGCAATCCGGCAGCGATGCCAAGAGTGTTCGTGCCGGTCAGGTTCTGCAGCCATTCCGTGCTCACCACAATACCCGTATTGGCAAGGGCAACAATCGGTAAAAGAGCGTTCTTGAAATGAGACCGTTCACCATTGTAAAGCTCTCGTTCGAGTTCCAAGCCGATGAACAGAAAGAAAATCGCCATGAGGCCGTCATTTATCCAGTGCTCAAGGTTCGAGGGCCAGAGGCTGCAGCTTGGTGGCGCATCTCTCCAGCTCCCTGGCAGCTTTGGTCGCATCCCAGCCCAGGGCGGCAGAGGCAGCCGTCAGTGTGGCGGTGTCGCTTTGTTCCCAGATGGTCGTGCGCCGCAAAACAAGATCATCGAGATGGACGATGGTGCCGTCCTGGCGATTTGCCCACTCAATCTGTTGTGAGGCGCCGGCATCGGACGGAAACGCGTTGCCGCCAAGGATGGGCATGGCCGTCGGTGACGACAGGAGTCCAGGCGTTTTCTTTCCGATCATTTCCCAGATCTTCTCGGCGACAAGCCGGGCGGTGGTGAATTTGATGCCGCCGACGCTGTACAAGCCTTCCGGACCACCTTTGGCACCATGGTCGATGATGACTTCACGCTTGGTCAGGACGTTGCTGCCTTCGGCCGCCGCCGGGAGCAGGCCGGCAAAGACGCGATGCACCTCGCTTTGCGTCAGGTTGACACCCGGTATGGCCAGGTTGATCTCCTCGATGAAATGTGCGAGCTGCTTTTCGGTCGGCATGGGTTTGTCGGGTCCCCGCAGCCATGGTTCATGGCCGCACCCGGCAAATATTCGCCCTTTCCATGGTGTCACGAAGAGCAGGCGACTGCCGGGAGCCTTTCCCTGGACAGCGAGGGCATGCGTCGACAGCGCAGGCCGATTAAAAGAGACGTTCCAGGCGAGGGATGGTCGGAAAAGGGCCCCGGCGTCATCGGCCAATCCAGAGATCATCTTGCGACTCCACGGCCCGCAGCTGTTGATAACGGTTGGTGCTCGGTATTCATGATTTTCGCCGGTTGCGCGATCAACGGCCATGACTCCTTTGATAAGACCATTGGAGTGAGTTAAAAAGGACTGCACGCGGCAGTAATTGATGGCCGTCGCGCCGGTCCGGCAGGCATGTCTGAGAAGCTCCATGACCAGCAGTTGTGAGTTGGGCATAAAGGCGTCATACCACAGTGCACTGCCCTGCAGGCCATCCATGTCGGCCTGGGGAAAGAGTTTTTTCGTTTCCCTGGCATCGATGATGGAACCGGCCGGCAATTGATGATCGGGGGCGAGGCCTTCGTTGCGGTCAAGGGAAAGAAAGTGATTGGCCCACAGTGCCAGGCGAAAGATCGAGGGTTTTTTCATGCCTCGGCCATACAGGGGCATCAGGCAGGGCAGGGGGATGACCTGTTTGGGAAGGTGTTTAAGAAACCACGATCTTTCGGCAATTGACTCTTTGAAACGATGCAGGTCGAGGGATTGCAGATATCTAAGACCACCATGGATGATCTTGAGGCTATTGAAACTGGTGTATTCACCAAAGTCGCCTTTTTCGAGCAGCAGGGATTTGAGGCCCCGCCTGCCCGCTTCTACCGCCAGGGTTATACCGTAGATGCCGCCACCAATGATGATGACATCAAATTTTTCCGCCATTGCTGCGCGTGGATTACGTGTTGTCTGTGTTGTCGATGTCAAAGTTTTGTATCCTTCATGTTGCATAAGCTCAAGCTGCAATCCGGTAACGACACCCGATTACAACGCCAATATGGTCTGTATTTTTACATCACTGTTTATGGTCGCTAAGAAATCCGTTGTCACGGTACCATAGGGCGGTTGTACTCAAGCCCTGGATCAAGTCAAATCGTGGGCTGTATCCCAACAACCTTTTTGCTTTTTCTATGGAAAAAGCTCGATCTTTCGAAAAAAATTCCACCCGCCGAGGATAAAGGGGAGGGCTCACCCCAATCAGTTTGCAGATCTTGTCGCAGACAACCGAGGCTAAGTAAACCGGGGCATAGGGGATGCGCAGTTTCGGGTACGGTCGGCCAAGAACTTCAGCAATGGCATTGACCAATTCCCCTAGGGTCGTGTAGCCATCGCCGCCAAGGGTGAAGACTTCCCCAAGCGCTTGCGGGTGGTTTCCGCAAAGAATTATTCCGTCGATGAGGTCGTCGATGTAGGTCATATGATACAGGACCTTGCCGGAGCCGATCATCAGAAAGACTCCTTTATCCAACGACTTGAACAGCTTAAGGAACCTCGTGTCGCCAGGGCCATAGATACCCACGGGACGAAAAACGGTGCCCGGCAGCCCACCTGCGAAATAGTCGCGAGCCAGCAACTCTCCTTGCAGCTTTGACTCCTGGTAGTGGTCCCCTGGTTGGAAACGGTACTCTTCATCCGCCGGTGGCGCATGTATTTCGCCTTGCACGCCAACGGTTGAGCAGTGGATGAAACGTTCAATGCCTCCGGTTTTAGAGGCCTCCAGCAGATTGCGGGTCGCCTCGACGTTGACCTGTTGGAATTCCTCGGTTGTGCTGTGTTCGGCGCGGTAGGCTGCAGCTATATGATACACCTTGGTTATATCTTGAAACTGGGCAAGCACCTCCTGCCGGTTGCATATATCGACGACCTTGCATTTGACACCCAGTTTCTGTAATTCCGAGGTCTTGCTGGTTGGCCGGACAAAGGCGACGACCTTGTGGCCACCCCTAATCAATCTCCGGCAAAGAGCCGAGCCGGTGAATCCGGTCGCCCCGGTTACCAGTATATCTCCCATGTTTTACTGTCCTTTCAGCCATTTCCTGTTCCAGGCCTGAAACATCATCAGGGCCCAGAGTTGATGGCTGTGATTCTCTTTTCCTAAGAGATGTTCATTCTTTAATTGATTAACCCTGTCCCAGTTGAAGAGTCCCTGCTCTTTAAGAGTTTTTTCTTCCAGCAGGTCCTCCATGATGGGTCGGAGGGTCGATTTCAGCCAGTGTTTGATGGGAATACTGAAGCCCTCTTTAGGGCGGTATACGCACTGCGCCGGAATATGCCGAGCAGCAACTTTTTTAAGCAAGACCTTGGTGGTGTTCCCCGCTACTTTAAGATGAGGCGGGATGGCAAAAGCCAGGGACACCAATTCGGGGTCGAGGAAGGGAACCCGACTCTCCAGGCTGACGGCCATGGACATGCGGTCGACTTTAGTCAGGATGTTGTCACAGAGATAACTTTTTGTATCCACATAAAGGCACTTGGTCAAGGGGTCTCTCTGGCCGGCCTTTTCAAAGAGGCGGGTGATATGTGCATCGATGGGGGTAGTGATCGTATCCGCCGCCTCGGCAGTGAACAGCAGGGTCAGCTGAGCCTGGCCGGCGAAGACGCGCCAGCGGCAATGGCCGAGATTGTCCGGCAATGCTGCACCCTCGAAGAAACGCTTAGCCTTGTTGATCAATCCTTTTTTTGCCGCCCGCGGGCGCACTGAGCGAAAGAGTGGCTCCACCAGTTTATGCCGGAACATGGCAGGCAGACAGGCATATTGGGCAGCTCGCTGCTGGGCAACATAGGTTTCATAGCCGCCAAACAGCTCATCGCCTCCGTCACCACTCAGGGCCACTGTTACTTTTTTGCGGGCCACAGCTGAGACTAAATAGGTGGGAAAAATGGAAAAATCAGCAATGGGGTCGTCCATGAAATGGACTAGTCGATTGAAAAGGTCACCAATATCGGGGGCGAGGATCTCGTCACTATGATCAACGTCGAGATGGGCGGCAACGGTTCTGGCCCACGCAAGCTCATTATAAGACGGGTCGTCAAAGCCGATGCTGAAGGTCTTGGCCTTGCCCATTGCAGCCACCACCAGCGACGAATCCACTCCACCTGACAGGAAAGCGCCCAGGGGAACATCGCTGACCAGCTGCCGTCGTACGCAGGTTTGCAGCAGTGCATCTACACGCTCTTCCCACTCACCGGCGGACAGGGTGTTGGTGGGATGTTCCGGAATGTCCCAATACTGGCGCGGTCGAACATCAACCGCCCGCAAATCGATGGCGACCATGTGGGCCGGTTGGAGCTTCTGCACTGTTTGCAACAGGGTCTGACTCCCGGGCACATATTCCCAGGCCAGGAATTGGCCGAGTCCGTCTATGTCAAGTTTTCTGTCGACCAGACCGGAGGCGAGAAGAACCTTTATTTCCGAACCGAAAACCAGGTAGTTGCCGTCAAAGGCGTAGTATAGCGGCTTGATGCCCATATGGTCGCGGACCAGCACCACCCTTCGGCGCACGGTATCGTGCAGGGCAATGGCAAACATGCCGTTGAGCTTGACAGGAAAATTGTCGCCATATTCCTCGTAGCCATGGACAATAACCTCCGTGTCACTGTTGGTTCTGAAGGTATGGCCGCGTTTTTCCAGGTCTTGCCGCAGTTCGCGGTAGTTGTATATTTCTCCATTGAAAACGCAGAGAATGGTTTCGTCCTCATTGAATATCGGCTGGCTGCCGCCGGCGAGATCAATGATGGAAAGCCGTCGCATACCGAGGGCGACGCTCCCCTGAATATTGCTTCCCTGTTCATCCGGGCCTCGATGCAGCATCGACTCGCACATGGCCTGTAACTGTTCAGGCCGAGGGGCAGGATTGTCCTTGCAAGAAATTATTCCAGCTATACCGCACATGTAATTATCAAATTCTCCAGGTCTTGCCAAGCCGTCGTTAAATTCTTGGGCTGCTCTCTACATAAGAAAAAAGTTTTTTCATCTTATCAACATATATATCCTTTGAGTATTTTAGCTTATAGAGGAGCTGCGCCTGCAGGGCTTTCTTTTGACCTGTCGCGCCTGTTGCCTCGGCCAGACCTTGTGCCAAAGATTCCGGAGTCGGTTCCACCAGGACCGCAACCTCATCGCTGAGTATTTGAGTGTGAGAGTAGATGCGGGTGGCCACCAGGGGTATGCCGCTGGCGATCTGTTCATAAACCTTGAGCGGAGTATTGGTGCCATGTTTTCTGGGTGAAACGAGAATAGCTGCTTGTGAGATGTAGTGTTTTGCCAGGGCCTGTCTGACCTGACCAGTGAAAACGCATTGTTCTGTAATGTTGTTCTCACCCGCCTGAGCAACATATTGTTGCACCTGCTTGGGCATGCCGCCGACAATCACCAGTTTGTAGCCTGGAGTCTTTTCGTTAAAGAGGCGAAAGGCCGGAAGGAGGATGTCGATGCCCTGGTAAGGTTCAAGCGTTCCGGCGTACACTATGTATTTACCGTTTGCCGGCAACTGTATCTCACCTTGCATGGGTGTTCCGTCCTTATCTTGGCTGGTGTCAGCCAGTTGGATTGGCTCGAAGATCGAATTCTCGATGAGAAAATGTTTTGCCGGTTTGTCGAGGAGTTTATTGACATAATCGGCCAGATCGGGACAGATGGTGATGATGCCTTCAGAATGTCTCAGACAGGAGTCTTCCAACCATTTAAAGATTTTAACCAGCAGTTTTGATTTGGTGAATTCAAAGTTGGTGAGCTGCTGGGGGAGGCTCGAATGCATGTCGTATATCAACTTAAAGTTGAATATCGGCTTGAGAAAACGGCAGAAAAAGACAGCTTCCTCATGGGCGTGGACAACGTCGTATTTCTTGCTGAGCAGCAGTCCAATCGTGTAGACGATGAGAAAGCCATCAAGAAAAAGTTTAAACAACGATGGGCCAACCTTAATATTGCCCAGTTTCGAGAAACTGGGGATTCGAATGATTTTCGTACCTGAAATGGCGACGTCTTTGCCTTGACCATAGGTCAGCAGATCGATGTCGTTGCCAAGCTGCGAGGTGACAAGTGAGCGATAATAGACACTGAATGGTGTACCTCTGGGGGTAAAGAAGGGTTGCGGGGCAATAACCAGAATTCTCATCCTTCAGTTCTCCTTAAATATCAACATGGTTCTACTCAAGATTAATAAAGAGGATCTCGTCTTTGGTTACTTCTTCCTGGCGTCGGTGAAGAGAGATGTATCGGCGCAGCTCTTCCAGTTAAACTTCTGGCTTGCTGGTACGTCCTGCAGGCATGGTTCCTCAGAATGTCATTTTGATTTAAATGCATAAATGGGGCAATCTTAACCATTACTACGTTGTAATTCAAGAATAATTGGACGCTCGTTTATTTTCCCCCTGTCAAAGCCGGCGGACTCTTTGAAAAAGAGCGGTAACATGTTAAAATTTTCGTTTCTTCGGCACAGAAGATGGTAGTCTTATCAAATCCGTCTTTCCAAACACTCATTCGGCCATAGTAAATGTAGAATTTGTTTATAAGAGACGTACCCCTCAAAAGGGGTACTCAGAAGAGCCCCGCTCAAGCCGGGTGACAATTTTAAAGTCCCATTTTCTCTGAGAGGTAGGCGATGATGTATTTTGACGCCCATGTTCATATCCAAGTGAGGTTTGACTTGGAGCAGTTCCTGCTTTACACCCTGGAAAATTTTGACAGACAGCGAGTTGCCACGGCGCCACAATCTTCCGGGACCTACTACTTGCTTCTGACTGAGGCAAAATCCCTCGACTTTTTCTTTTTATTGTCACAGCAAGTAAAGCAACCGACGGGTCTGCTGTCAGAAAGCTGGCAGATCAACGCAACCGGGGAACAGGAATCTTTACTGCTCAGGCATGCGTCATGGCCTGCTGCCCGTATGTTCGTCGTTGCCGGGCGCCAGCTGGTAACCAGGGAGCGACTGGAGGTTCTCGCCCTGGTTACCCTCACAAAAATAGGCGATGGCAAACCCCTGATGGATACCGTAAACGAAGTTCGTCAGAGCGGCGGACTGGCAGTATTGCCTTGGGGTGCTGGGAAATGGCTGGGAAAAAGAGGACATATCGTCAGCGAATTTCTTCAGAGCGCGGTTCCTCATGCTCTGTTTGTCGGCGATAACGGTGGGCGACCGGAATTCTGGCCGAAGCCGGCTCCTTTTGACCTTGCGGCTCGCCGAGGTATTCGCCTGCTGCCGGGGAGTGATCCTCTGCCACTCGGTGGAGAGGAGCGACGGGCAGGCACATATGGCGCGATGGTTGCCGGCGATTGTTCAGACGATACACCAGCGTCTGACCTCAAGAAATGGTTGCTCGACAGCAATTTGCCGATCAAGCCCTTTGGCCAAAGACAGGGGACCTGGCAATTTTTCAGGACCCAGGTCGGGCTTCGATTAGCGAAATAGCTGAGAAATGAGGGTGGCTCGACTTTCGCAACCCCCTATTCGTAGAAGGTTATCGGCTGGCTACCCTTGATTGTCAGGACGAGCGTCGAGATTTCCGAGATCTTCAGGTTCGGCTATCTGGAAGGTTTCCCCTGTTCATCATTTGCCAGAGTATCCCAGGTCTCAGCCCTTTCCTTGCACCATTGTTGAGGGCCTTCATCGGCGAGAGATTGAGAGTATAAACACCCATTATCTTGCGGGATGGTACCTCTTTTAAAAGGGAGGTCTGGAGTGTTATTTCTCGGTGATGAGCCTGATTTCAAAAAGCGTCGGCCAGAGTTTCCCGGTGACAAACAATCTTTCATTTTCTTTGTCATACATAATGCCATTCAGGACCGCTTGGTCATTCTTCAAGTTCTGTTGTTGGCGCAAGCCGCTAAGATCGATCCATCCTTCAACGTGCCCATCAGCCGGATTGATTGTGGCAATGCGGTCGGTTTTGTATATATTGGCATAGACCCTGCCGGCGATATATTCGAGTTCGTTGAGATGATAGATTTCCTTATTGTTGTCTTGGACAGTTATCCGCCGTTTCTCGACCAGGGTTTGCGGGTCGAGAAAATACAGTTCTGCTGTGCCGTCGCTGGCAATAAGGTGCTGGTTGTCATGGGTTAACCCCCAGCCTGGCCGAGGGTATTCCAGCGATTTTACTATGGAGAAATCGTATTTGTTGTAGACAAATGCCAGATGGTTTTCCCAGGTAAGCTGATAAAGAAGATCACCCAGAACAGCTATCCCCTCGCCAAAAATGTTATCGGCTAAATCGCTTTTTTGTTGGAATTTACCGGAATTCAGGGCAACGCGACGGAGCGACGACCTGCCGAGCAGTCCGGTTCCTTCGTAAAAAGAACCATTATCCCAGACAAGTCCTTGGGTGAATGCCTGCGGGTCATGGGGATAGGTGTTGACGATGACATATGCATACATCTCAGCGCTGTCTGCAGTTTCCTTGGCAAATCCCGGCGAACAGAACAAGAGAAAAACACAGAAAGTTGCAAAGACGGTTCGGCAGGTCATGGCAGATGGCTGAGCACCAGCAATTCGAGGAGGGAAAGGAAAATTCGCCGACAATGCTTTAAAATATTGCAATATAGCTGTAAACATCTGTCCATAGCAACCGGCGTTGAGTACGTCATTTTGCTATTCAGCGCCGATCATTTCCGCCAGCTGGTGGGGCAGGATGTTGAGAAACTTCAGGGCCTCGATCCGGGACGGGAAGACATCGACGATGATGTTGCGCCAAGTCGGCAGCCGACTCATGTCGAAAACCCTGTGCAGGGTATCCTGGCAGGTGCAGATCGCCCACTTACGAACCGGGGCGGTTTTTTGCAGGGTATTGAAAAAGCTCTGATACCTGGAAATACTGTCGGTTGCGCTGTTGACAATGGCTTTTTCAAAATCGATAAAGGTGTTGAAGCCAAAACTCCAGTCGGGGTGCGTGTGCTGTTGCCGCATCACCCTGATGAGCATGTCGTGCGAGATATCGCCTAAGCCCTGAAAATAGGCGAGTTTGAGGTGCGGGTAGATCTTCGAGGGAATGATGCCCATTTTGTCACCTTGAGATGAAGTGAGGAGCTGGACGGACGAAAGGAAGGTCATGTGTTTTCATTCTCCCTGTTTCATCATGAGATAGCAAGAACAATTTATTTCGGTGTGCGCAACCTTTGTGGCGGCACCATTTGCTGAAGAAGCTCGTTATCCGTCGGAATCACGAGCTTCAAGGCGGATGCACAGCAGAACGCCGCTGTGAAATTGTATTTTTGCCGCAGGATCTTGCAGGACGTTACTGACCCCGTGTGTCGAACCGAAGAGGAGGGTGGCGTTTTCCAGCGGGTATTCGAAGCCGTGCAGGGTAAGGCCGTGAACGTCGCCTTGCAGCGGCAGCAGAGAAACTTTTTGTCCGCAGCTGCCAAGGAGGGTAAAGGGTTGGCCGGGATGGAGGATGTGCATGATACAGTCCGGTCCCGCCAGGGTGAAGATGAGGGTTTTGTATTTGTCTTTGGCTAAGAGTAAG
>JAABQY010000102.1 GCA_011391225.1 Desulfobulbaceae bacterium
GGCGGCTCCCTCCAGAACATCAGAGGCGTACAACCACCCGTGGTCAGCATCCACAAAAGTATTGAAGCACTGCTCTTTGAGGCAGCGGTTAAAAGCGATGAAAAGGCTAGTCTCATCAAAGAAGACCTTAACGATACTGTCTCACCCATCGATGTGATCGCCAGGCGATCCGACGACGAAAATCTCCTGACTCCAGATGACGAACCTCCCCCGGCTCCAACTTTAACTCCGATGGAAGAAAAACCAATCAATGCTGAACTTTCAGAAAAAATATCGGAAACTCAACCTATAACTTTTACAGAGGACTTTGAAATGACTGAAATTCAGAAAATTTTAGCCGAGTTTACCAATATCGAAGGCGTTCATACTGCTTGTCTGGTGGGACGTGACGGTTTTCTCCTCGACAGCCTGGCAAGGCCAGGACTCGATGCTGAAATGATCGGGGCTATTGCCTCATCGGGTTTCGGCTCGGCCGAATCAATGGGTAATCAACTCGGTCAGGGCGATTTAAGAATGACCATGTTTGAATTTGCCAACGGGCCGGTTATGTTTGCCCCTGTTGGTGAAGACGCTTTTCTGGTTATCGTTGCCGATCAGGACACCAACCTCGGTTGGATCAGGATCAGCATCAAGAAAAACGCCAAAAAGATTAAAGAAGTAGCTGCCCTATAAAACAACGACCGGGTTTTCCATGGAAAACCCGGTCGAATGAGGAGCCGTTACGAAACAACATGTTCATTTTCTGTTGTTCGCTTCGGATCCTTGTGCCGTTTCCGCGACTCCATTGACCAAGTTGTTGCCGGACAACGGCTTAGATCTTTCCGGCAAAGAACAACAGATCTCGCTTACTGGTAATTTTTCTGAAAATAGCCGGCAAATGCTGTGAACTGCGCTTCGTATTTTTTTATCAGCAGCCGCGCTTTTCCCAGCCATTCCTCCTTGGATGTCATTACAAATATAAAGAAAGGCTGGTCGCCGATATGCCTGATAATAAAATGATAATTGCGGGTGGTGATAAGAATATCCTCAACATCTTCATCATCGGCCAGCAGGTTGATTGCCTTGGCATTTGATTTTACTATCGAGGCCAGATAGGCAGCAGCGGCTGCTGTTTCGATATCCTCTCTGCGCCGCACCTCGGCAATGGACATTCCGTCCTCAACGGTTACCACAGCTGCCGCCAAAATTCCAGGAAGCTCTTTCGACATCTGGTCAAGAAGAATCTGAAGTTGTTTAATCATTGGCCTTCCACATGAAGTTGGGATTTTTAAGGTACTAAATATACCCGTCGAAATGAATATACCATTTGACTAACCTAATATGAAATGATTTCTTGCTATTAGAAAGATGGAAAGAAATCCCATAAACACTGAGGCAAAAGATGCGCGCGGTAGTGCAGAGAGTGACCAGGGCTGCAATTGAAATTGACGGTATGAACACGGCAACAATCGGCCGCGGCCTGGTCATCCTTGTGGGAATCCGTGGAGGCGATGGCGCCGCCGATCTCACCTGGATGGCCGACAAGATCATTCATCTGCGAATTTTTCCGGATAGAGACGGAAAAATGAACACCTCCCTTGCAGACATGGGCGGCGAGATGCTTATTATCTCCCAATTCACGCTTTATGGCGATTGTCGCAAGGGCAGAAGACCGGGATTTTCAACGGCGGCCCCTGCAGAAATCGCTGAGCCTTTGTACAACCAATTTATCGAAGAAGTGAGAAGACGGGGAATCCCTGTGGCCACCGGCACATTTCAGGCGGAGATGGCCGTCGACCTGATCAATGACGGGCCGGTCACCATCCTCCTTGACTCGGAAAAAACTTTCTAATTCTATTTCATTATTTCTCATCACCCTTAATTTCTCATCACCCTTAATAAGGATATTCAATGACTTTCAGCCCAGGTTCCACCTATGCCGGTTTCACCCTCAAGACCCATACTTTTGTCCGGGAAATCGACTCGGATGTCTATATTTTCGAGCATGAACTGCTAAAGTGTCCGTTTCTAGCGATTAAAAACAGCGACTCGAACAAGACCTTCACTGCAGCCTTCAACACCATCCCCACCGATTCAACCGGAGTCGCCCATATCCTTGAACATTCTGTACTCATGGGCTCAAAAAAATATCCGATCAAGGATGTATTCGGCGAGATCAACAAAGGCGGCCTCACCACCTTTCTCAACGCCATGACCGGCGCCGACATTACCTACTATCCTTTTGCCACCCGTAACCTGAAAGAATATTTCAATATCATGGATGTTTATTGCGACGTGGTCTTCAATCCTCTGCTGGCGAAAAGCACCTTCGAACAGGAAGGCTGGCATTTTCACCAGGAGGGGCTGGACAGTCCGCTCGAGTTCCAGGGGGTCGTCTATAATGAGATGAAAGGGGCCTTCTCCGATCCGATCCGCCATATTTTTCACAACATTTTTTCAGGTCTTATGCCCGGTTCCACCTACGCCCACGAATCCGGCGGCGATCCAAAGAACATTCCCGACCTCAGTTATGAACAATTCTGCCGCTTCCATGCCGATCATTATCATCCCAGTAACGGCATGTTCTTGGTGTATGGCGATGCTCCTCTGGAAGACGAGCTCAATTACCTGCAGAACAAATTTTTGTCGGCCTTTACCACCCCTGGAAAACTTGCCGGCATTGAAGAGGGCCGGTCGCCATCGCAGCCGGTATTCATTACCGACAGCTATGCCGTTGATAGCAGCGACATCGCCGGCAAGACCTTCCTCGCCGTGGGCACCAGTGTGGCAACCATCGCCATGCGCCGCGAGAATACCGCCTTTCAGATCATCGCCAACATTCTTTTCAACTCGGACGGCTCGCCCTTAAAGAATGCCATTGTCGGCAGCGGCCTGTGCAAGGATTTCGGCGGCTTTTTCATGGCTACCTCGTCCAGCAAAACCCTGATGATCACCTATCTTGTCGGCAGTGAAGAACAGCATCGCGACACCTTTCTTGATCTCTACAAAACCTCTCTGGCAAAAATGGTGCAGGAGGGGCTCGACCGGGATCTGGTGCTGGCCGAGCTGAACAAGTTTGAATTCAACGTCCGGGAAGAGGCCAGCAAGGCCCAGCGAGGTCTTGATCTTATCAGCAAGGCGATGACCGGCCTCAAATACGGCACTGACCCGATCGACAATCTGATGAACGAGGAACTCATCGGTTCCCTGCGGCACAAGGCTTTGCACGAAGGCTATTTTGAAGAACTTATCAGACACTATCTGCTCGACAACCCAGCACCGGTAGTCGTCACCCTGGTCCCCGACCCGGAGAAACAAAAACGGAGCCAGGCCGAAGAGCAACAACGCTTAGCCGCCCACGATGCGGCAATTTCCGAGGATGATAGAAGCGCCCAGATCAACCGGACCAAAGAACTGATAAAGGAGCAGCTGCAGCCAAACAGCGTCGAAACACTTTCCCTTCTGCCACAGCTGTGCCTTGCCGACCTGACAACCAAGGTCGATTTTCCAAGCGTCGTGCCGACGGAGATGTTTGGCAGGCAGGTACTGGTCAGCGAACTTGCCACCAACCATATTACCTATCTCGATGTCGGTTTTGATTTTTCCTGTCTGCCACCGGAACTCCTGCCTATTCTTGATCTTTTCGGCACTATCGTCACCGAAATCGGCACAAAAAGACTGAGCTACCAGCAGTTTGCCAAGGAAGTCGCCACCTGCACCGGATCTTTTTCCCACACCCTGAACACTTACACCCACCGTTTGCAAGGAGATGTAACCAAACCGTTGTTCTGGGTGCATCTGAAGTGTCTGCCGGAGTATCTGAGCCAGGCTTTGCAGCTCCTCGCCGAGGTCTTCTCTTCGGTCTCTTTTGCCGATAGGGCGCGGATTCGCGAAATCGTCGGGCGAGAATTCGCCTGGGCCGAGCATGCCGCTCAGAGTGAAGGGTACAATCTTCCGTCCACTCGTGTTTTTGCCCATCTGAGCAGCGCTGGACACTATAATGAGGTGGTAAACGGCGTGACTTCCTACCTGGCGCTGAAAGACTTGACCCAAAGCTATGAAGCGAAGGAGGAGAGTTTTCTCGCCTCCCTAAAGCAAATCGCCAGGTTGCTCTTCAACAGCAACAACCTGCTCCTCGCCACAACCGCCGACGGCCGCGAGCTCGGCCACCTCATGCAAATAGGCGGCTGCATAGCCGATGCCCTCAGTTCTGAGCCGCGAGTCACATACACCCTGCCACCGCTGCAACTGGCGGCCCATGAGGCCTTTATCACTTCGGCGGAAGTCGTCTTCGCCGTCCAAGGCGGCAATTTGCTGAAAAACGCCGACGGCTATAACGGCCACTTCGAGGTCTTGAAAACCTATCTGTCCCGTGATTATCTATGGAATACCGTGCGGCAGATGGGCGGCGCCTATGGCTGCTTCATCCAGTTCGGGCAGCTGAGCGGCAACCTGGCCTATGTCAGCTACCGCGATCCGCAGGTGAAAAAGACCTACGACGCCTACAACGGTGTGCCGGATATCGTCGCCGGCCTTACCCTTCCGAACAAGGTCCTCGAACAATTGATCATCGGCACCTACGGCAACTTCGATCCGCTGCAAAGCGCCGCATCCAAAGGGGCCACCGCCAGAAATGACTATTTAAACGGCATTGACGGCGAGTACAAGCAGCAGCGGCTGACCGAAATCACCGCTACCAGCCTTGCCGATTTGCGCAGCTTTGCCCCGGCCTTTGCCGCCATGACGGCAAACAGCCACCGGGCAATTATCGGCAACAGAAGCAAAATCGAGGGCGCCGGGGCACTTTTCGACACCATTATTGAACTGTAGTTGCAATATCACTTATCAAAACTAACATTTTCCCAAGGAGAACTGGATGATCTACTCTTCTGAAGTCATGGAAATGTGCCGAGTGGCACAGGGAGCCAATCACGGTCCCGCACCCATTCCTCAGGAAGGCGCATGGACAAAAGTCAAAGAGGTGGGGGATATTTGCGGCCTCACCCACGGCGTCGGCTGGTGTGCCCCGCAGCAGGGTGCCTGCAAGCTGACCCTCAATATTAAAAGCGGCATCATCGAGGAGGCTTTGGTCGAGACCATCGGCTGCACCGGCATGACCCATTCGGCGGCCATGGCCTCGGAGATTCTGCCAGGCAAGACCATTCTTGAGGCGCTGAACACCGACCTGGTGTGCGACGCCATCAACGTAGCGATGCGCGAACTTTTTCTGCAGATCGTTTATGGTCGCAGCCAGTCGGCGTTTTCGGAGGGTGGCCTGCCCATCGGCGCCGGCCTGGAAGATCTTGGCAAGGGCTTACGCTCGGTTATCGGTACCATGTACGGCACCGTTGCCAAGGGACCACGTTATCTGGAAATGGCTGAAGGCTATGTCTCGGAGATTGCCCTCGACAAAGACGATGAGATCATCGGCTACAAATTTGTGAATATGGGTAAGATGATGGCTGCCATTAAAAAAGGCGTGGACGCGGGCCAGGCACTGAAAGACGCATCCGGAACCTACGGCCGCTTTGCCGAAGCTGTTAAAACCATTGATCCAAGAAAGGAATAGGGGGAAGAACCATGGCACTGTTTGAAAGCTACGACAGGCGGATAGGCCAGATCCTTCCGGTCCTGGAAAAATATGGTATGCAATCCCTCGAAGAGGCGAGAGAGGTCTGCAGCAAATACGGGGTTGATGTTGCGGCAATCGTCCGCGGCATCCAGCCCATCTGCTTTGATAATGCGGTCTGGGCCTACACCTTAGGCGCCGCCATAGCCATCAAGAAGGGGCAGAAGAAGGCGGCGGATATAGCCACCACATTGGGCGAAGGGTTACAGGCCTTCTGCATTCCCGGCTCGGTCGCCGATGATCGCAAGGTCGGCATCGGCCACGGCAACCTCGCCGCCATGCTGCTGAACGAAGGCACATCCTGCTTTGCCTTTTTGGCTGGACATGAATCTTTTGCCGCAGCCGAAGGGGCAATCGGCATCGCCAGATCGGCCAACCGGGTGCGTGCCAATCCGCTCCGGGTTATTCTCAACGGCCTCGGCAAGGACGCCGCCAAGATCATCTCGCGAATTAACGGCTTTACCTATGTCGAAACCAAGTTCGACTACGCCGGCGGCAAGCTGAAGGTGATCGCCGAGACCAAGTATTCCGAAGGAGATCGAGGTAAGGTCCGCTGCTTCGGGGCCGACGATGTGCGGGAAGGGGTGGCTATCAACCATCTTGAAGGGGTAGATGTGTCGATCACCGGCAACTCCACCAACCCCACCCGCTTCCAGCATCCGGTCGCCGGCACCTATAAAAAGGAATGCATTCAAGAGGGCAAGAAATATTTTTCGGTGGCCTCCGGCGGCGGCACCGGCCGTACCCTGCACCCGGACAATATGGGCGCAGGTCCCGCCTCCTACGGCATGACCGACACCATGGGGCGGATGCATTCCGATGCCCAGTTTGCCGGTTCTTCCTCGGTTCCGGCCCATGTTGAAATGATGGGCCTCATCGGCATGGGCAACAACCCGATGGTCGGTGCCTCGGTTTCCGTCGCCGTCGCCTTGGAGCAGGCAAGGGGAAATCTCCAGGAAGGATCTTGAAGTAATCCGTGGCGGCAGTTTCGGTTTTCCGGCTGCCGCCACGGTCTTTTCTTGCAGAACTTACAGTGTGTTCAGCACCAGCTCGCCGACATTAAGGCTGGCATAGGTGCGTACCTTCACCTCGGTCGGCAGGTATCCGGCAAATTCGGCCGTGAGAGTGTACTCTTTGTTTCTTTGCAGGTTTTTGAATTCGAAATCACCAAAGAAATCGGTCATAGTCTCCGCCGTCGCGCCGTCAACATCCGTCAGTGTCACTTTTGCCCCTTTGACACATTCCTTCTGTTTGTCCGCCAACAAGACCTCTCCGGCAATGAACAACTTGGGAAGATTCAAATATTTGGTTGCAGGCTTAGTGGCAAATTCCGGTTTAAAGCTTTCAACCTTGTCACCCTTTTTTTTGAGCAGCTTGGAAACAGCACTGTTCGGATCACTCAAATCGCCAAAAACCAGGGCCTCGGTGGGACACACTTCCGAACAACGGGTGTTTTCCTCGCCGCTTTCCAGCATATGAGCACACATCGTGCACTTTTGCGGTAAGTCCTTGTCCTGATTCCAATAAATGGCGCCGTACGGACAGGCATTGACCATTTCCCTGCAACCCTTGGCCTTTAGCGGATCAATAATAACAATCCCATCGGCCCGACGGTACACCGCGCCCTTCGGGGCAACGGAAGCACAGGCCAGTACCTCGCAGTGCTGACACAATCTCGGGATGTAATCTACCTTTACCTTGGTGCCCTCACCGTGCTCAATTTCATTCAGGCGAATCCACGTGTGACCGGAATCCGGCTGGGCGGCGGAAAAGGGCAGGTAATCATTGCCGGTGAACTCATCCTTACAGGCGAGAAAGCAGGCATGGCACCCGGTGCACTTATCACAATCTATTACAAATCCATATTTCGGCATCTTAATCCTCCCACTTTCTTATTTCACAGAGCAGCGAATTCGGTGACATACCCGGTACATTGACTGATGTCATCCGCGAAGGTGTCAACAAATTAATACAGCCACCCCTGTCGGTTGAACCGGGCTGACCGGGAACGATAGGATCATATTTTGCACCGGAGGCGTAGCTATGAATGATCCCCGGCCGCACCCGTTCGGTAACGACGGCACTGCCAAGTACCGAGGCCCGATCATTATACAGTTCGACGATATCGCCGGTCCGAATATTTCGCGCCTTGGCATCGGCGGGGCTGATGCGGATCGGCCACCAGCGATAGCCGTTCTTTTCGACACGGTGCAAGGGGATTTCATCGACCCAGGTCGTGTGGTTGTCATACTGCGTATGGAACGAAAACCGCGGATGCGGGCTGATAACCTGTAAAGGATAGGTTTTATACAGTTCGCTATGATGTCCTTCCCAGGAATCGTGATAGCTCGGCACGATCGATCGTTCTGTATCGTCCGGCATATTTTTCCTGAGACTTTCCGAAGCGAATTCGATCTTGCCGGAATAGGTGCCAAGTTCCTTCGCCTTGTCGGTGCCCCGTTTCGGGTTGCCGGTGTCCGGGGTGTCGACGTCGCGCCCCTCGGCAAACCAGCGCAGGCTCGGCGTTGCTTGGTAATTGTCCGGAACCGGAATGATATGATAGCCTTTTTTATTGAATTCCTCCCAGCTGACGGTCTTGGCGACATCCGAGGATTCATAGAACAATTTAGCCCAATCGTCTTCGCTGTTGCCCTCGGTGAACAGTTCCTGCATGCCGAGTCGCTCGGAGAGGAGGGTGAAGATTTCATAATCCGATTTCGACTCGCCCATAGGCTCAACGGCCTTTTGTTCACGAACCAGGACACGGTAATTGTTACCGATATGGGCATTGGTAGTATAGCCGCCGCATGCCGCCCATTCCCCGACATCATTACGTTCGAGGTTGGTGCAGGCAGGCAGGATGATATCGGCAAATTTCGCTTCACCGCTGAACCAACAGTCTTGAGCGACAACAATCTCAAGATTCGGGCTCTGATACATTTTCACCCATTTGTTGGTATCGACCATGGTACCCATGAAGGAGCCGCCATAGCGATAGAACATTCTCGCCGGCCCTTCAATGGGATAGCTATTGCGTTTAAAGTGCTGCTCGATACTCTGGCCGCAGAAACCGTCACCCAGGAAGGATTCCTTGCCGGTCTGGATGGCCTCCGGCAGGGTCAAGCGGAACAGCCGTTGCTGGGTGGTATTGGTCAAGGCCAGTTTGTTTTTGGCGACACCGGATTTGCCCATCTGTCCACGGGGTTCGGCATAACCGGGGAACCAGGTCTTGGAATCGGCCGGGGCACCCATCGTCCCGCCCCAGATGGAGATACCAGGTTTGCCGAGACCGCGCATAGCCTGAAGGCAGACCATCATCCGTGCCCACTCGGTACTGTAGGCTGTCCGACAGGCACCGCCTTCTCCGCCACGACAACCGCTGCTGAGGCTGGTTCTCTTGGCCGCCCATTCCCGCGCCAGGGCAACGATTTTCCGCTCGGGAATACCAGACTCCTCCGCCGCCCAGGCCGGAGTCTTGGCAAAGCCGTTGTCGCTTATGCCGAGGATATAGTCCTTGAAGGCATCGAAACCAATGGTTTTCTCGGCAACGTACTCTTTGTCGTAGGTGCCTTCGGTAATCCATACATAGGAAATAGCCATCGCCAGGGCGGTGTCGGAGCCGGGCCGCGGCGGCAGCCAGGTGCCGTTCATTGTCGCGTTGGTGTAGTTGTACAAGGGATCGATAAACACCGTTTTTATACCCTTTTCCTTGGCCCACAAACGCCAGATCGCCGACTCCTGACCGCTGTAGGTGCCCCTCGTGGTATCCGGGTCATTGGACCAAAAAACGATCATCTCGGTGTTTTTGAGAATATCTTCGAGGAGGTCAAACTGCTCCGGCATGCCAAGGCGCCAGTAGAAGCCATAGGTATGGACGGCACCCCAGTGCCAGCCTTCCCAGCTGTCGGTATTGTCAAAAATCGGGGTGTAGTTGAGCATGTTCATGAAGCGGGCAAAGGGCCCCATTTTATAGCCGACAATGCCCCAATTGTGATGGGACGAGGTCATGCCGGTTATGGCATGGCCGCCATACGTGGCCATCAATCGCTTCATTTCACCCGAGACGATATCAAGCGCCTCGGTCCAGCTGATGCGAACATACTCTGATTTACCGCGGTTTTGCGGATTTCGCTCTCCGTTCGGATCAAAATCGACCCGCTTCATCGGATACAAGATGCGGTTGTAGGAATCCACCCGATTTCGTTCCGCATGGCAGGGCGGTGAGAGCCGGAAGGTTCGCGGCGGTGAATACTTCTTGCCGTCAGCTTCAATGACCCAGGGCTTGAGCTCTTGCGGCGGCACTTGCAACGGACGGACACGAACGATCTTGCCGTCTTTTACATAAACGGAGATAGGACCTCCGTTCGTCATGTTGGTAAATACTTGATGTTTATCAAACATTTTCCGTATACCTCCTTAAAATTTGATTGACACTACCTTGCGACGGAAACAGCACCAAAGGCTCCTTTGCAGCATGCGACGCAACCGAAAAAGACAGCTTGAATTTTGTCGACAGCAGAGATATTCTTGACGACAATTGTTTTCATATGTAAATATAGTTTATATACACAAATTGCATGTAATTGTCAACAAAAAACAAAATCGGCGGCGTTCGATTGCCGGCGGAGGCAAGAATGGTAAAATCAGCCACCAGAGTAATGCAGATCCTTAACTTTGTCGGTCACTCAAAGGCCGGGTTGAAACATCTCGATATCGCAAATGCCCTGAAAATTCCCAAAGGGAGCCTGTCATTCTTATTGGCCGACCTGCTGCAAGAAGAATTTCTGACGCTGGGCGCCGATGACAAACGCTATCGCATCGGTCCGGCCATTCTCTCCCTCGCCGGCCGGTATTTGGCCGATCTGGATATCATAAAAATCGGCCAACCTTTCATACGAAGTATCATCACCGCAACCAATGAATCCTGTGGCCTTGCCGTCCGCAAGGGATTCAAGGTGATGATTGTCTGGCGGGAAGAAACACACGAACCGCTGAAATGGGATTTCAAGATCGGCGATCAGTATCCCCTGTATGCCTCCTCGCACGGCAAGGTCATTCTGGCCTTTTTCGGAGAAGAAGAGACCAACCGTTATCTGTCTTCAACCGATTTCCTGCCGATCACACCTTTTACAATAACCGACAAGCAGATCCTTCTTCGTGAACTGCAAGAAATTCGCAACGGCTCCATCGCCTA
>JAABQY010000103.1 GCA_011391225.1 Desulfobulbaceae bacterium
CTTTGATCTCATGATGCACGCAAGTCCTTTGCTACTTCTGATTTTGAAGATGGGGCGGGCAATATTTTTGAACCGAAAGGGATGACGAGGCGTAACGTTCACAAATTGTTTGATGGTCAGGAAAATCTTCTGGACTGGATCAGAACGTAGTAAATTTTTCGAAGTTTTATGAAAAAGCCATGCAAAAAAATCAGGTTCGCTCCTTTTGGAAGAATATTTCCTGCAGGGAACGGGTGATGGCTTCTTCTCCGTCATGGTTGTTTGGTATCACCAGAAGGGGATCAGTCGCATCACCAATCTCCATTATAAAATTGAATAAAAGAGCCGAAGCGGTCATAATGGCGCCGAAACATCGCCTTCAGGTAAGCTGAACTTATCATTAAAGGATTAAAATGAGTAAACATATAGGGATATTAACAGCAGGTGGAGACAGCCCGGGGCTGAATGCGGCGATTCGTGCCATCGGCAAATCGGCATTGTCCTCAGGGATGCACGTTCTTGGTTTCCGCGATGGTTTTCGCGGGTTGATGGAAAATCGGACGATGCGCCTTGAACGGGAAACGCTTTCCTCAATTCTCACCAGAGGCGGGACCATCCTCGGCACCAGTCGTGACAAACCACACAAGATGCCGGTCGGCAGTGAGGTTATGGATATGACCCAGGTCATCTGCGACAATTACCGGCACCATAACCTTGATGCGTTGATTTGCATTGGCGGCGGCGGTACCCAGAAAAACGCCTATCGTCTGGCGCAGAACGGTCTGAATATCCTGACTCTTCCGAAGACCATCGACAATGATGTGGCGATGACCGACGTTACCTTCGGTTTTCATACTGCCATGGAGATCGCCACCGAGGCCATCGACCGGTTGCATTCAACAGCCCATAGTCACCACCGAATAATTGTGGTCGAGATCATGGGGCATAACGCCGGTTGGCTGGCGCTTGGGGCGGGGATGGCCGGGGGCGCCGATGTCATTCTTATTCCGGAGATTCCTTATGACCTGGAGGCGGTAACAGCCGCCATTCGCAAGAGAAAACAACGGGGCACGAACTTCAGCATTGTCGCCGTTGCTGAAGGGGCGTTGGCTGTCGCCGACCATCAGCGGTACACCAGCCTGAAAGCGGCTAAAACCGAAGCAAAGGAAAAGGCCGATAGCAAAGCGGTGAAAAAGATCGAGGAAGCCTTGCTCGAATTCACAACAAACCGTAGTAATAATACCCTCAGGCTGTCGCAGGAGTTGGAAAAAATGACCGGTCTGGAATCACGGGTGACCATCCTCGGCCATTACCAACGGGGCGGTACACCCTCCGCCGCCGACCGGATGCTGGCCACCCGCCTGGGCAGTGCCTGTATCGACTACATCGAGCAGGACATCGGCGGGGTGATGATTGCCGCCGACCGCGACGGCACCAAGGCGGTGCCGCTGGCCGAGGTGGTCGGCAAAAAGAATCTGGTGCCCAAGGATCATCCGTGGGTATTGGCCGCCCGCAAGGTCGGCACCTGTATGGGCGATTGATGATGGGTGGTGGCCGGTGCAGAAAGATGTCGGCCACCGTTTACAGCTGGTATTTCCCCCGATAGCCGCGTGGCGTTATCATCAGGTCGTTCCAGGTGTAGGTCTGGCTGTTGCCGATGATGACGGTCGACTGCATGCCGATCTCGCTTGTGAGCATTTTTTCTAAGCTAGTAACGACGATTGTTTCGTTGTCCCTGGTGGCGGCGGTGACTATACCGACCGGGGTGGATGGCAAGCGATGGGCCAGAAAAATCTCTCTGGCGCGGACGATCTGGTCGGTGCGCCGCTTTGATCTGGGGTTGTAGATGGCGGTGACGAAATCTGCGGCGGCGGCGGCGGCGAGGCGCTTCTCGATCACTTCCCAGGGGGTGAGGAGGTCGGACAGGCTGATGGCCGCAAAGTCGTGCATGAGAGGCGCGCCAAGACGGGCGGCGCAGCTGTTGATGGCGGCAAGGCCCGGAATGATCTCAATTCTGCAGGTACAAGCCGTTTCCTTGGCCAGTTCATACACCAGACCGGCCATGGCGTAGATGCCGGGATCACCGCCGGAGACCAGGGCGACATTCTTGCCCGATTCGGCCGCCGTCAGGGCGATGCGGCAGCGTTCCACCTCTTTCATCATCTCCGAGGAAATAACCTCTTTGCCTGCAAGAAAGTCCGGGATCAGTTCGAGATACGTCTTATAGCCGATGATTACCTCGGCTTTTTCCAGGACCTCACAGGCGGCAAGAGTCATCTGTTTTACTGCTCCGGGTCCTGTCCCGACAACGAAAAGGGTGCCCGGGCTATTGCCATGGTTACATTTTTCCATTTTCTTTTCCTGCTCTCAAGATGATTGCTTTGCGCGCTGAGGAGTGCCGCCGGTTCGGCAACGCCGATTGCTCCGACCGCCTTCAGTGCGGCAAAGGATATTGCCACATTGTTAAGGGTATTGATTTTCTCGCCGGGAAAAAACTCGATCTGCCAGCTATTGTCGGCGGCAAATTGCAAAAGGCCCGGTTCGTCGTTTTTTTTATCGATGGAGGCAAGGTTACGGATGCTTGCTTTGCTCAGCCGTAAATCTGTTAGCAACTCGGTCAGGGCTTCTTCGAATTCTCCAACCGGGGTGCCACGGTTGCAGCCGATGCCGACCACCAGGGTGCGTGGCCGGAAGATTGTCGCGCCATCGGCGTAGCGCGTCGACGTGGAAACTATGATATCGGCTTGTTCGGGTTCGCGCACCTGGGTTAGGCCCGGCGGCAGGGAAACGATCCCTTCATCGGTATAAAGGTGCAACTCGCCGCGGTTGACTAGAAGGGCGGCGGAGGCGGTGAGTTTTTCCTGACTGGGGGCAATTAAACCTTGCTCCTTCGCCCAGAGATCGAGGGCGACGAGTTTTAAGGTGTCGGAGGCGGTGGTGATGACCGGGGTTCCGCCGGTAAGTTCGGCCACTCTGCGGGCCAGATCGTTGCCGCCGCCCATATGTCCTGAGAGAAGACTGATGGCATGGTGGCCCTTCTCATCCATAACGACAACGCAGGGGTCGACCAGTTTGTCCTGCAGCAACGGGGCGATGGCCCGGACGGCTATACCTGCGGCCATAATGCAGACCAAGCCGTCATAGCTATGCCAGTTGACGGCTATGAGCTCGGCGACTTTTTGCCCTTTCGCCTGCACAAGAAGGGTCGCACCGTCAAGCCGGTCGGCAAGTTCCAGTGCCAGCGCTTTCCCGCCCCGGGTTATGGCGACAAGGGCAATATTCATCAATTGCCGGTTCCCTCCCGGTAGCCGTGGCTAAAGGCGCTGTCATAGAGTTTTGACAGGGCCGGTGGCGGCCCATCAGCAAGAACCCTGCCAACGGCGATAATTGCGGTTTTGGTAATGTTAGCCTCTTTTACCTGGGCGGCAATGGTCGCAAGCGTCCCGCGCAGCTGTCTTTCGTCGGGCCAGCTGACCTTTTCAACAATCGCCACCGGGGTGTCGGCCGGATAGCCACCGGCGCGCAGGTCGGCAACGACCTCGTCGATCATGCCGACACTTAAAAAAATCATCATTGTCGCCTGGTGTACAGCTAGCGACTTGAGGTTTTCCCCCTCCGGCACAGGGGTCCTGCCACCGCGTCGGGTAAAAATTACCGTTTGGCTAACTTCAGGCAGGGTCAGTTCAGTCTGCAGGGCCGCCGCTGAAGCAGTGCCGGAACTGACTCCCGGGACCACGAAAAAGGGGACGGCATGACTCCGCAACAGGGCAATCTGCTCATTAATCGCCCCGTAAATTGAGGGGTCGCCGGTATGCAGACGAACGATACGCTTGCCTTCGTGCCAGCCTTTAATAATGAGGGCAAAGACTTCATCGAGATTCATGCCCGCCGAATCGTGGATTGTAGCCCCCAGTCCTTCAAGCAATGTCCGGGGAACCAGGCTGCCGGTAAAAATGACCAGGTCGGCTTCCCACAGGAGACGCCGGCCCTTGACCGTGATCAGCTCTGGATCGCCCGGTCCGGCGCCGACGAAATGGACTGGGTGCTGGCTGCCGGCCGTTGCCGGTTGCTTGTCGCTTGCTTTACTCATCGTGTTCCCATCATTATGGTAATCGGATTGAATTTTTTTGTATTGCCGTCTGGGTCTGTTCGCAAGACTTGAATAATCGAGGTATGCACGGCAAAACCGTTTTCTTGCATCAGCGCCGGTGCCGCCTGCACTGTTTTATCGACAACCCCGTTGATGACCAGGATGCCGCCCTCGGTAAGGCGGGCCGTCACCGCCGGGATTATGTCCGGCAGCGCGCCGCTGCTGCCGCCGATAAAAACCCGCTGTGGATCGGGGAGCCCGGCAAGGGCTTGCGGCGCTCGACCGAAAACCGGTACTATATTGAAACAGCGGAATTTGACAATATTCTTTTTAATATTTTCCAACTCTTCTTCTTTTTGCTCGATGGCGTAAATTGTGAGGTGCGGGTTGGCACGCGCAGCCTCGATGGAGAGCGAACCGCTGCCCGCACCGATATCCCAGAACACGCCGCTATCCGGCAAGCACAGTCGGTGCAGGGTAACGGCCCGCACCTCGTTTTTGGTAATCAGGCCCCGGCTGTGGTGCAGAAGATCTTCCGTCAAACCGAAACGGCAGGAGGGCGCGGCGGAGCAGTCGGGGATCAGCAGGCAGACTATGTTGAGGGCGGAAAACCGTTCCTTGGCAGCCTCGGCCAAGCTGCCGCGAAAAACCTTTTCGCTTGGAAGACTTATGTCTTCGGCAACCAATATCTTGATGGTGTGCGGCAGTTCGGTTTCGCCGATGAGGATCAAGTAGTGCAGCAGTTGGTCGGCGATACGGTCGGGACTATTGATGGCATCGGTGAGCACGAGATGTTTGCTCTGGCTCAGTAAAAGCCCTGGAAGATGGGCGGCAGCACGACCATGCAGGCTGGTAATCGTCGCATCGTCCCAGGGAACGCGAAAGAGGGCGCAGGCTCTTTGAATTGACGACAGGGCGGGGAAGATATTTATCCTCTCCACCGGGAATTCGCCGAGCAGCCTTCGGCCGATGCCGAAAAAAAGGGGATCGCCGCTGGCAAGCACCGCCACGTTGCCATGCGGCAAGGCGCTGCGCAGCGCCGCCAGGGCCTCTTGCAGCGGGGTGATTGCCATGTACCTGTCGGAAAATCCTGTGACCATTTCAGCAAAACGCTGTGCCCCGATAATCAGACCACACTGTTGCAGCAGTTGCTCATGGGAGGTCGATAAAAGCGAATCGGCGATGCCGATAACGAAAATCTTAAACATGGGTGATGACTTCCGCTTTGTGGTTCACCAGGTAAACATGCACGGTTACACCGGTGACTTCGTGACAATATTCACGGGCCTTGCGGCAAACCGCCTGTGTCAGGTCGTGCCTGCCGGCCTCTTCAATATGGCTGTACATTTCCCGGGCGGTGTTGGCCTGCGCAAATTTTTCCAAGAGCCCCCCTGTAGCTCCAAGGCTGGCCAGCAGCCTGGCCCCATCGGCTACCTCCAGGGCGCCATGACGTACATGGGTCTGCGGGATACGAAGGGCGGCCTTCATGATTTTTGCCCACATTCCGGCAAGGTGCACTGTCGAGAATCCCCGCTGCGCCGCCTCGTAGAGAGAAAATTGAAGATAATCGCCCATCATCACATAGGCCTCTTCCGGCAGACTGAGCAACTGCTGAACCCCCTTTTCCGAAGTCCTGCCGGTGGACAGCACCACCTCGGAAAGTCCGGCCTCGCGGGCCACATCGAGGGAGGCTTTTATGGTGGCCGTCCAGGCATCGGCAGAAATTGCCCGGACAATACCGGTGGTGCCGAGAATCGACAGCCCGCCGATGATACCGAGACGATGGTTGAGGGTCTTTGTTGCCAGCTCCTCGCCGCCGACAACTGAAATGACAACGGTGAGCTTTTCACTTCCGGCGACTTCCCGCACCGCTTGACAGATCATCTGCCGAGGAACCGGGTTGATGGCCGGTTCTCCGACCGGAATCGCCAGGCCCGGCTTGGTTACCTGCCCCACGCCCGGTCCCCGACAGAGCCGGATGTTGCCAAGGAGCACACAGTTGCCACTGGCTTGCCGCTTGCGGCCGGAACTGGCGGTGGCGATAATTTCGGCGCCGTTGGTGACGTCGGGGTCATCTCCGGCGTCTTTGATAACTGAGGCCGTGGCAGCACCTTCCATGGATATGCAGGAATGAACCTTGAAATTTTTCCTGCTGCCGTCGGGAAAGGGGATGTCGATGTCCTCCGGGCTGATACCCTCCATGAGTGCCAGAACCGCCGCTTTGGCTGCGGCAGCAGCGCAGGAACCGGTGGTGAAACCGCTGCGGAGACGTTTGCCCATGACTATTCCATCGCCAGACGGATCAGGGCGTTGACGATCGCTGCCGCCACCGGACTGCCGCCCTTGCGGCCAAGGCTGGTGATATAGCAGCTGTTGTCCTGCACCAGAAGGGCCTTCGATTCAGCTGCGTTGACAAAACCGACCGGCACACCGACAATGAGCGGGATGGCTTCAGGATTGATCAAAGCAACGCTGCGAATCGCCTGAACCAGGGCGGTAGGGGCATTGCCGAGCGCGATGATACCGATGTTCGGGCCAAGGCCTATTTCAATGGCCACCTCCGACCTGGTTTTCTTTTTCGCCGTGGCCAGAGCCGCAACTTCCGGGTCACCGACGCCGCAGATGACCTTACCGCCCCATTTGCCGAGCATTGCTTTGCTGATTCCGGCCGCCACCATGGTCACATCGGTGAGAATATCCTTACCGCCTTGGATCGCCTTGATGCCACGCTCGATCGCCCCAGGGGCAAAACGCATGTTGTCTTTGAAGGCGAAATCCCCGGTGGCATGGATGACCCGCTGGATGACCCGGAAGGTCTTTTCGTCAAAATCATGGGGACCGAATTCGGCGCTGATTATTTTAAAGCTCTCCGCCTCGATTGCTGTGGGTGCTACCTGTTGCAATTGCACAGTCATATATTCGTTTTTCCCTCTCGGCAAAAATTGATAAATTCTTTCACCACCTGCGGCTCGAAACCGAAATGGAGATGCATGTAGCCGCCCAGAACCTTGCGGTGGGCGTAGCCTTCCCTGCTGCCGTTTTTTACCTGGTAGATGCGGGCGATGTGGTCAGGCATTGTATCGATATGTGAATAGTGAAATTCATGGCCGCGAAGAATCGTTCCCGCTGGCCCGAAACAGCTGCGGCCGGTCGTCTGCACCTCCCGGTAACCAAGGCTGGCCCGCTTCTCCTGCATCCGCGCCTTGACCGGGAAAGCGCCGACCATGGGATGATATACCCCTTGGTGATCGACAATCCCCTCTGTCAGATACATAAAGCCGCCGCATTCGGCGTAGACCGGGCCGTCTGCCTCGATCCATTTGCCGATTGCCGTGCGCATTGCCGTGTTGCCGCTCAACTGCTTGGCATAGAGTTCCGGATAACCACCGCCGAGGTACAGGGCATTAAGACCCTCGGGAAGCCTGGTATCGGCAATCGGACTGAAGAAAACCAGCTCTGCCCCAGCTTTTCGCAGCAGGTCAAAATTGTCTTCATAATAAAAACAGAAGGCCTTGTCTCTGGCAACAGCTATTCGGCATCGCCTTTCTTGCTGAGCCGGTGAGGTCTGCAATGCCGTCTCAGGCATGAAGCCACAGAGAGATAAAATTTTATCCAGGTCGATGTGGCGGGCGACCGTTTCGGACAGCAGCTGCAATGCGGCAGGGCTGAGCGGTGCCTCGTCGCCGGTCAGTAAGCCTAAGTGCCGGCTGGGGATGGAAAATTCCAGGGTCCTGGGGAGATAACCGAGAACCTCGGCCCGGCAGTGTTCACGAATGGCATCACTTACCAGTTGCAGATGGCGGTCGCTGGCGATGCGGTTGAGGATCACCCCAACGGGGGCAGCACCCGGCATATAGGTTTCAAATCCCTGGACGATCGCCGCTGCACTCTCGGCCATGGAGCGCACATCGAGGACGAGAATTCCCGGCAGGCCAAGGTTTTTCGCCAGCGAACCGCTCGACGACAGGCCGCCGTCAAACATGCCCATAACCCCTTCGATAATGGCGATATCGGCGCCCCGGCTGTTTTCCTGGAAGGTGGCGCGGGTGAATTCTTCACCGCACATCCACAGATCGAGATTACGCGAGGTGGTGCCGGTGACCAGCTGGTGCAGGCCGGGATCGATAAAGTCGGGGCCGCACTTGAAGGGCTGCACCCGCAGCCCTCTTGCCCGGAAGGCAGCCATCAGACCAAGCGTCACCGTGGTTTTGCCGGAACCGCTGGAGGTCCCGGAGATGATGCATGCAGGTACGGCCGAGGTGTTCATCAGTTACTCTTAATTCTCTGTTTTTCTTGCGAAAAGAAGGCGGCGTTAAGTTGTTCTATGCCGTCGAGGATACGCAGGGTGGGCCGGGACACCAGTGCCTCGGCAATGAGAAGGATTTTCCCTTCACGCACGGCTTTGATCGCCTGAAAGCCTGGTTCGTCCCTGATGAGTTTTTCATTCACCGGGTTCATTTTGCCTTCCTGGGCAAGGAAGATATCGATCTCGCCGCCACGACTGAGCAACCGTTCTTTGCCGTAGGCGGCGATATTGGTCTCCCGGACCTGTGCAGCGTCAGCGGCCAGATTGATGCCGCCTGCCTGCTCCAGAACATAGACGGCAATGCTGTCCTGGGCAAAGGTCTTCATCTTGCTGTGGATCGATTCGAAATAGACCTTGGGGCGGTGGTCGGGTGGAATGTTCTGTAGGCGGTTCTGCACCTTGGCGAGACGGGTAGTGAAAGTGGTGATCATCTCTTCCGCTTGTGCTTCACGGCCGGTCAGCGTGCCGAGAGTTCGCCAATAGGCAAAGTTCTCTTCGATAGTGTTCGGTTGCAGGGAAAATACCGTAATTCCGGCGTGCCGCAGTTTGTTGATAAAATCCGGATAGGAACGTTCGATCATCGGCCGCACCAGCACCAGATCGGGGCGGTTGGCGATGAATTTCTCCGGGTCTTCGCGGTATGAAAAATCGGGTTTGCCGAGAATGGCTGGAGGATAGTCATCGCCTTTGCCGATCCCTATCAGCTGCGCCTCAGCGCCTAAACTGCAGAGATTTTCGGTATGGGCTGAATAGAGGGAGATGATTCTGGTGAACGGTTTTGAGATTTTTATCGTTTGCCCGGAACTGTCGATGACCGTTTTTTCATTCTGCGCCTGGCTGATCTGGGTGGGGCTGACACAGGTGAGCAGGACCAACAGAAACAACATGGAAGGTATTCGATTTGTAGAAAAATATGTAGGTCGATTCATCATCTCAAAACTTCACTCAAAATATTGAAAACTAATCTGATGTGCTTGATTGTATGTGTCTATCGACACCTGCGCTTGGACATCAAAAACCTCGGCTATAATGGCCGCCGTCATCGTTTCCGGAGTTGGTCCATACTGCTGTAGCCGCCCATCCTTCATAAAAATGAGAGAATCGCAGTAGGCTGCAGCCAGGTTGAGGTTATGGATGACGGCAATGACCGTTTTACCTTCATTGTAAACTATATTACGCGCAAGGTTGAATATTTGCAGTGTATATTTAATGTCAAGGCTCGAAGTCGCCTCATCAAAAAGCAGCACCTGCGTGTCCTGGGCCAGGGCCCTCGCTACCACCACCCGCTGTTTCTGGCCACCGGACAGGGTATTGGTGTAGCGATCGCGCAGCTCTTCGATGCCGATTGCTGCCATGGCCTGGTCGACCGCCTGCCAATCTTTCTCGGCAGGGCTGGAAAACCGGTCAATATGCGGATGCCTGCCCATCAAAACAATTTCTTCAACGGTAAAACCGAAACCGGTATCAAATTCCTGAGGGACGAGGGCCAGCCGGCGGGCTAGATCGCGTTTGTCATAGGAAGACAGCGGTTTTCCTCGGAACTTGATGGTACCGGTGCACGGCTTTTTGCAGCCGGTCAGGAGATCAAGAAAGGTTGTCTTGCCGCAGCCGTTCGGACCGACGATGCCGTAAAACTTGCCTGATGGGAGAACAAGGTTGATATCATCGAGAACCAGGGGACCGGTGTAGGTAAAAGAGACCCCTTCGATGCGGAAGAGATCAGGGCTACTCATAGCTGCGACCCTTCTGTTTCTGGCGGAAGATCAAGCAGAAAAACGGCCCGCCGATAAGTGCGGTAAGAACGCCGATGGGCACCTCGACCGGCAGTACGGCGCGGGTCACGGTATCGGCCAGGAGCAGCAGGATAGCCCCGGCAAAGGCCGAGGCCGGCAGGAGCTTGCGGTTGTCCGGGCCAACCAGATAGCGCATCAGATGCGGCACGATGAGGCCGATAAAACCGATGATGCCGGTGACCGCCACGCAGACCGCGGTCACCAGCGAGGCGGCCAGCAGGAGGATCTTTCGCACCTTGGCTGTCTCAACGCCAAGGGAGTCCGACGACCGCCGACCAAGGCTCATAATATTGAGATCGCGACCATAGAAAAGGGTCACCACCGCCCCGAAAAGCACGGCACTGCCAACTAAGCCC